>JAKANW010000013.1 GCA_021823555.1 Chloroflexota bacterium | reverse complement strand
GAAGGTGAACTATGCACCGAGAGCGCGTGTCTGAAAATGTTTTTTGGTTCCAAAGTGAAGTTTATGCACAAGTGACAGCCGGGGTGGTAGCCGGCCCCCAGTGGGCTGTGGTGATTGACACACTGGCCCTGCCCGACGAGACTTTGGGTATGCGCGAGTTTATTGAGCATGAACTGGGAGTGCCCGTACGCTATGTTATTAATACACATTACCATGCCGATCACGCCTGGGGGAATTGTTTCTTCCCCGGCGCAACGGTGATCGCTCACGCCCGCTGCCGGGAGCTGTTGGAGGAGCGCGGCAAACCATCCCTGGATGCGGCCCGTAAACAGAACCAGTCCCTGCGTCAGGTGAAGATCGTATTGCCGCACATCACCTTTGATGCGGGTGAGTTGACCCTGCGGGTGGGCAAAAAGAATCTGACCATCCTGCCAGCCATGGGCCACAGCGAAGACGGGGTGGGGGTACTGGTTGAGGAAGATCGCGTGTTGTTCGCGGGGGATGCCTTCATGCCTTTGCCCTACGTGGTGGATGGTGATGTGGATGAAATTATGGCGTCCATTAAGCGGATCGGCCGTATGGGACTGGAGAATATCGTCCAGGGGCATGGGGATATCATCCTGCGCGGCGAAATTGATGCGGCCGTGAAGGAAAACCTGAACTACCTGACGGCGATCAAAAAAGCCGCCAAGACGGCTGCCCGGCGGCGCTTTCCAGATGAATTCCTGGAAACGGTGAAGATCGAGCAATGCGGCAAGAGCCGCGTCTATCTTGGCGGGCTGGCGCTTGGCTTGCACGAGCGCAACCTGCGGGCGCTTGTGCATCAGATGAAAAACGAAGAAGACGAATAAAAGAACAACGCCCCCGCCATTTTGTGGCGGGGGCTGTTTACAGATAAGCAGGCTATTCCATTTCGTCAACTGCTTCCGAAGCAGTCTCTTTTTCTTTTTTGGCCTTTAACTTCCCATGCAAGCTGACGCTGACCACACGCTCAGTACCCTGGAATAGTTTCTTGATGTTGGGACGCAAGGCCCATATCAGCAGTAATTCGGCCGCGATCCCATAAAGCACATACGACCACGGCCCCTGTCCAAGCCAGGCGCGGACTGCAAAGATGATGGTCGCAAACAACGCCACGCTCATGGTGGTGACCGAGGCATATCCAAAGGTAAAAAATACGAGCGCGCCAAGTGGGATGATGATTAGAACCGAAAGGGGCCACAAACCAACCGCGCCACCCACGGAGGGAGCGCCTCCAGCGCCTCCACGTAAGCGTATGAAGCGCCCATTCCGATCGCGCTCTGCCAGGAAGATCGAATAGTTATGTCCCAGGATGGCGGCAATGGGAGCCAGTACGTGTACAAGGGTATTTTGCGGATCAACCCATTGCGCCACCCATACTGCAGCAGCGCCCTTTAGAATGTCCATAAGCGCCGTGAGCAAACCTGCCCAGAACCCGGCCGCGCGCAATGCATTTGTTCCGCCTGTGCGCCCACTCTCCACGGTGCGGATATCTTTGCCGGTCTTCAATTTCACGATCAACAAGCCAAAAGGGATGGAACCGAAGACGTAGGCCAGGACAACTACTCCAACGTTAATCAAAATCTGCATCGGTGGAACCTCTCTCTAAGTTTGGTCTATCTAAAAAACACACCCGGCGCAGGATGGTTACTGGCTGTGAACGACCTTCAGGGCGGCCACATCTACCCGTCGGTCTTCGATCCAAAAGGCGCGCGCCTGCCATTCTCCCTGCGGCCGCGACCAGATGACGTGGATCACCTCATAAGCGGCCTCGGCGATGTCGGTAGCGGAGGCAGTTTCGGGTCCCGCGGGATGCGAATGGAAGATGCCGACCAGGTCCAGGCCATGGGCATCCATCCATTCGAAGGCCTGTAACTGCTCGAGCGGATCCATCCGAAATCTCGCGGGACTTTGGGCCTGGTTCGCGATCAGCAGCACTGCCTGCACCTGATCGTTGATTCCCGCTAAAAGGCCGCAGGCTTCCAGGGGAGCCTGCGCGTCCACGTGCTCGCGCATGGTTTGCCAGTGATCGGTTGTGAGTCGAAGGGTATGCATTAACGCAGGAAAGCGGCCGCGCTCCAGGCCAGTGCCAGGATAATTCCCGGCTCCAGCGCGGCCCGCCGGACGGGGAGACCATCAGTGACGTTGGTGGAGAACACGGTCAACGCGTAAAGCGCGCCGGTGAGCGCCAGACTAAATTGCAGGGCAGTCAGCGGCCAGTAATGCAAACCGGCTCCCATTTGTGCACAGACCAGGCCAATGCCGGCTGCCCAGGGGAAGTCCCAGCGGTCTGCACCGTCGAGGTGCAGGATGCGCAAGGTAACCAGCCCGGCGGCCAGGAAAAGGATGGGGATGAGCAACATGAAACGCACGCCTGCCAACTGCAGAGCTGTGGCAAAGATAAGGAACAGGGCATAGGAAAGCGCGGTCAGGCCGGAGCGGGCGGCGGTGTAATTGGGGGCGTCTGGTTCTACCACCACGTATTCGGCCATGAAGACCAGCATGAGCAGCAAGGCGCTGATGCCAAGTCCAAACCACCATGTGATGTTGCTGTGCAGGAGTGATAAGGTGACACCTATTACGAAGGTCATCAGGGTGGGCAGCAGCCAGTGTTCAAAGGTGGGCTTCCCTTCCAACGAGGGATGGGCGCGCAATAACCAATCCATGCCGGTGGCAGCCAGTCCAGCCGATAGCAGGGTCATGATCGTCCCAAGCGTGATGGGAAGCGCAAGATAAAAGCCCGGCAACTGTATGCTCAAAGTGAATTCCGGGGTCTGAATAATGTGGGTTAACGCGTAGGTCAGCAGGACAGCGGCGGTCAACACACCCACGCGGTCAGATTGTGGCAGGTCGTGCGATTGTTCTGGCATGTTTGGATTTTACCTTAAAGAGCCTGCTTGAAAACCCGGCGGGAGGTCATCCGCAATCCGGGGACGATCAATGTGTTGGACATTTTTCACCCACTGGCAGGCAGGTACAATTTGTCGAGCAAAAGTTCAAGTTCCGTTGACCGCAAACGTCGGCATTGAGTGTGCAGGTGTTGGGGCAAACCGGAGGGTTGACGCTCTTCGTCTGCACCGGCACACTGAGCGCGCTATTACCCGGCAGGCAAACGAAATGTCCCTCCGCCGCTTCTGCAAAGACGGCGCCGACCGGGCAGGCCGGGTAGGTGGTTACGCTTCCCGATAGGGGCGAGCAGCAATGTTTGACCGGGTCGTAATAATTGCCAAGGGGACAACTGAGGCCGGTGGTATAACGGCCATCCCATTTACAGATACCGGTTGCGGTATTGAGCGTATAGTGCGGCGCACAGGTCGCGTTGGTAATACCTGAATAAGTGCAGCTTGAACTCAGGGTGGCAGTGGAGGGCGTTGTGCATTTGTACTGCAAGGGGAAATGACCGGGTGTGCCCGATACCAGGGTACAACCAACGATGCCGCCGAATGCGGCATTGGGATCGTCTGCGTGATCATCGTTGAACGTCACCAGGGCGCCTCCAATCTGGCAATTCTGGGCATGGACTTCAATCGAGATGGTGGGGCAATCCCACGTAAGGCCGGCTGCATCCTGGCTGCTGACCACCGAGACGTTCTCGCAGAAAGGCGCAAAGTAAGTTGGGTCCGTCACCACGCAGCGGAATCCCAGATCCCGGCGATGATCGCCCGGCGAGGCAAAGTAACGCGTGTAGACCGGCAGTTGGCCTGCGTCGCTTCTGTAACTAGAGGAGCGGATCACGCGCGCCCGCCCGGTATCCGGGCCGGTCGGGTCTCGATCTGGACCGGTGCGGTAATAATAGGCATCGTACCAGTCGGCCACCCATTCGAAGGCATTGCCCTCCATATCCAGGGCGCCATAGGGACTCTGCCCGCGCGGATATTTGGTCACATCGGTCGTTTGTCGGACACAGTTATTGAAATTCAATAGATCACAGCTGGGCGCGTCATTTCCCCACGGATAGATGTTCCCCTGCGCGCCGCGCGCTGCCTTTTCCCATTGCGCCTCGGTTGGCAGGCTGCCGTTCACATAAGAGCAATACGCCGCGGCCTGGCTGTACGTGACTCCCACCACCGGGTCGTTCTGGTGCGTGAAATCGGTGTAGCCGAGGTTATCTGTCTCATCGGGCGGCGTGCATTGGCCGAGCGTCACGCACAGGGCATATTGTTTGTTCGTGACCTTGGTAGTATAGATCCAAAAATTGCCGACGTTGACGGTATGCTCCGGGTTATCCGAACTGCCGTGTCCCATCACGAACGAACCGCCGGGCACGGCCACCAACGTGCTCCCATCAATATACGCGTAGGATGATCCCACCTGCATCGGTGCGGACAAGTCCAACGCTACCAGGGTTGGGGTTGGGGGAATGCGAGTTGGCGTTGGCGGGATGGGAATGACTTCAGGCGCACAGGCGGCCCAAAGTATTGCAGCTGTCAACAGGATCAGGGAGAGGCGATTGATACGCATCTTGTCTCGACCTGGGATTATATCCCGTTATAAAAATGGTTTCCTCAACTGTGAAGGCTATCTCGTGTGACCGAAAATCATTTTTCATTTGGGTGTGTTTCAAATGAGTTGAGAAAGAACGTCCCGCAGGTTTCGACAAGCTCAATCCACCAACTCAGGGCAACGCCTGCGGGACGGTTTCAACTGAAACGAAACACAGCCATTTCATTTCGATTTGGTTCTGAAAAAATGTAGATACACATAATAACTCCTTCTTAACAGTTTGTTTCTATGACCTTAACACTGCCTCGGTAGAATGGGGAAATGAGGCTGTCGTGAGCGAAAATATCCTTTTTGTTTGCGGATCCCTAAATCAGACTACAATGATGCACAAGATCGCCCAACAATTGGGAGATTACAACTGCTTTTTTACACCCTTCTATGCGGACGGAATTGAGAACTTTGCTGCTCGCATGGGCTGGCTGGACTTTACAGTTTTGGGCGGCCGTCACATGCAAGACACGCGAACCTATCTGGTGGACAACCATCTCCCTGTGGATGATCGCGGCGGGAAACATAAATATGACTTGGTGGTTACTTGCAGTGATCTGATTTTGCAGAAGAATATTCGCGGTAAGAGAACCGTACTGGTCCAGGAGGGGATTACAGAGCCGGAAGGACTGGTTTATCAACTGGTGAGGCGGTTCAGGCTGCCTCGCTATCTGGCCAACACAGCTACGAGCGGACTCTCCAATGCCTACGATATTTTTTGCGTTGCTTCGCAGGGCTACCAGGAACATTTTATTCGGAAGGGCGTGAGACCCGAGAAGATTGCCGTCACCGGTATTCCAAACTTTGACGATCTATCAAGCTATGGCCACAATGATTTCCCCTTTCACGATTTCGTTTTAGTTGCCACTTCCCCATTGCGTGAAACGTTTCGCCGCGATGACCGGATTGCCTTTCTGCATAAATGTATTCGCGTTGCCAATGGACGTCCCCTGGTCTTTAAGTTACATCCAACGGAGAACGCCAGCCGGGCGATCCAGGAAATTCATCACCTGGCGCCTGAAGCGCGGGTTTATACACACGGCAATGTAAATCACATGATCGCAAATTCATCGGTCGTGATTACACAACAGTCCACCTGCACGTTCGTAGCGGTCGCGCTCGGCAGGGAAGTTTACACAAATCTCGATATCAATGAGTTGAAACACTTGATGCCCATCCAGAATGGCGCTGTTTCTGCCCAAAGGATCGCGGGAATTTCCCGCCGCCTCTTACACACTCCCATGCCTGTTCTGGAGCAGGTCCGCAAGGGGTATCGCTCCCGTCCCAAATGGGAACAGGCTGATTTATTCTGATGATGAACAACACATACTCTCCACTCTGTTTATTCGAATGAAAACAACTCTTTCCGTTTACCGCGTTGGCGGGATACCCACCGCCGATATAAAAGTGAGACTGCGAAAGTTGCCATCCTTTAAGTTGTTGATCCCCCTGCCCTTTATTTGGCTCGCGCGTTTCTGCCGGTTATAAATCTCGAACAGCCCCGCTGTTGGAATTCGAGCAGGCTGAATTATGAGGCATTCAGGAGAAAGTAGTCCCCCTATGGCATGTGATTGGCGACAAATCGAACCGCGAAGAAAGGAAGAGCGCGAAGAAAACCTTTACGGACGCGAAAGAAACCCTTGCGCAGAAAAACTCCGCGACCTTCGCCCTTTCGCGGTGAAAATAAAACCACCCTAAAGGGGAGACTATCCGGGAGAAGGAGAAGAGAAGCACTTCCCTGCATCTTAAAACTTAATGTTGGTGGAGATCTTTGGGGTAAGCAACCATTCAAGGGTGGCTCTTCGCTCGATCCGGAAATCGTCGGCAGATAAACAACACACACTGCCATATTTAAGATTAATCGCCAAGTCGAGGTCGCCTGCGGTGAGCAGGCTGACGAGCAGGCCGAGGCAAGGCTCATGACCGATCAATACAAATTCCTCGACCATATATTTCTCGATGATCGCTGAGATGATCGGTTCTGCCTGTCCCGTCGAAAGCAGTAGTTCACTGAATTCCAGTTTGTCCTTCTTGAACTTCAGGACTTTGGCAATGATCTCGGCAGTTTGGCGAGCGCGCAGATAAGGGCTGGAGAGGATCATGTCGGGCTTTACATTCAAGTCCTGGAGAGAATGAGCGACCTTGTTGACCTTGTCCTGGCCTTTATCGGTTAACGGACGTTGCGTATCATCTTCATAACCGGGTGCGCCGGGTTCGTAAGCAATCCCATGACGAATTAGATAGATTTTCATGTTCTTATTCACCAGTCTCCACCAACTGTGCCGGAGAAAGCAGTCACTCCAGTACGGCACAGCGGCCATATTGAATTTTCTCGATGGAAAGGCGGCAGACCCCACCCTTCTTCAAAACGATTGAAGCGTTCGGGTCGCCCGTGATCAACATTGATGCCAGGCTGCTCAAATACGGCTCATGGCCGATCAAGGCCATCTTCTGGATGTCGTCATATTTTTCATTGATCTCGTTCATCAACTGGTCAGAATAACCTGTCGGGGCAAGATGATCGGTGATGACGACTTGTTCCTTATAATGCTATCCTTGAAAGTTGGATAAGCGCCCACCCTAGATTACCCCACGACAATTAACATCCTGGGAAAAAGAAGTTAATAGTGCGTAAACAAATTTCCATCTCGTTATGAACTTGAATATCATCCTCCCTGCGAGGGCGCTGAACCCAACAAAAAACAGCCCCGCGTGTGCGAGGCTGTCCCGTGTGACCGACCAGGGACTTGAACCCTGAACCCACTGATTAAGAGTCAGTTGCTCTGCCATTGAGCTAGTCGGCCAAAAGCGCGGTCGGTATTATACCGCAAAGGATAAGTGTGTCAATGCGCGCTGTGCAAAAGTCCGGATAGGGTAATTTGGAAAATGAACAGGCGACTCTGTCTCGAGCCGCCTGTTGCAAACTCGGAACCTGATGCCGGACTGCGCAACTTTTACAAATAATACGTCATGCGCTGCAGGTGAATGGCCGGGTCAATGTGTTGTACGTGCACACTATCAGGGACGTTTAAGTGGAGAGGAGCATAATTCAGGATGGCTTTTACACCCGCCTGGACGAGTTTGTCAGCCACTTCCTGGGCAACGGAAGCCGGGACGGTCAGCATGGCCATCTTGATCCCGGCCGAACGGATCCTTTCCACCATAGAGGTGCTATCTTCAATGATAAAGTCTCCGATCTTGTTACCGATCTTTTCAGGATTATTGTCGAAGACCATCACAATTTTGAAGCCGCGGTTGGTAAAGCCCTGATAGCGGGCCAGGGCGTGTCCCATGTCGCCTGCGCCGATCAGCGCTATATCCCACATGCGATCAACCTTCAGAATGGATCGCAGTTTGTCCATCAGGAATTGGATGGAATAACCAGTACCCTGCTTGCCAAACTCACCAAATTGGGAAATATCCTTGCGAATTTGTGCGGCAGAGATACCCACATTGTCGCCCAGTTCCTGCGAAGAGGTAGTCTTCAGCCCCTTATCGGACATCCGCTGCAAGGCTCGCAGGTAGACAGGTAAACGGCTGATGATAATATCTGGTATTTTTTCTGCATTCATGAGGCCCTCACCGAGGAGTTTTGTGCCTAGACTCTACCATAAAAAAGAGTTTTGTACAATTCCCCACAAATACGGTACAAATGGACAAGTGAGTTTATGCCCTGAAGTATAGATGCTTAGGCTGACCTCCAGGGCTTTACCCGGTCTGCCTCGGGAGCATCTTTCCGTCCCAGGATTTTATACAGATTAACCGGTTCGGTCTTTCCTTTGACCACAACCGAGTCCGCCCACTGCGCGTCGAATTCATCTTTGATTTGTTGATAGGTGCTCTCGCTGACCAGGATCGGCCACTGGTATTTCTTTGTCAGATCCTGCAGGCGGGAAGCCAGGTTGGCATTGTCGCCGATGACCGTGTAGTTGATTCGCTGGGCCGAACCGATCAACCCAACGAATACATCGCCTGTGTTGAGGCCAATCCCAATGTCAAAGCGTTGGATTTGGCGGCCTTCCCTGGCCCATTTCTCGACCAGGCCGGGAATTTCAAGCAGCATGTCCACAGAGGCATAGGCGGCGCGCAAGGCGTGATCTGAGTAAGGGACAGGCTCACCGAAGAAAGCTACCAGGGCGTCGCCCTCATATTTATCCACCGTGCCGCCATATCGGTGAACGATCTCGGTCATGGATTCCAGGTAGGAGTTGAGCAGGGCCGCCACTTCTTCCGGGGGGAGCTTTTCGGACATGGTGGTAAAGCCGCGGATATCCGAGAACAGGATGGTCAGGTTGGCGCGTTTGTTCAGGCTGTTGATATCCTGGGTGGAAATGAGTTGGTCCACCATTTCAGGAGAGATAAAACGGGTGAACAGGTTGCGCACGCGGCGCTTCTCCAACTCCTGTGAAACGGCTTGTTCCAGGGTGGGCAGAACCACACCCAGGAACAACATGCTCTCCGGCGCGGTCAGGGGCAGGAACCAGCCGGCCTGTGTGAAAGCAAAATAGCAGACCACGGCATAGACTAACATGATGACGCCGAGCAACGAAATCATCAGGCTGGGATGCCCGCCGCGGATGAGCAGACCGGCCAGCAGCGCGGCGGCCAGGGTAATAAGCAATCCGATCCACGGCGCCGGTTCGCGCAGGAATTTATTTTGCAGAAGCGTATCAATCGTATTGGCAACGACTTCCACGCCGGGCATCAGTTTTTGGGCGGAGAAGGGGGTGGGGTAAATATCCTGGAGGGTGAGGGTGGTTGCCCCGATCAACACGATCTTGCCGCGGAAGGCGTCCGGGTTTTGCTCGAGGGTAATGCCGTCAGCTACGTCGGCGGCGCTGTAGGTGGGATAGGTGCCTGCCGGCCCGGCGAAGTTGATCAGCAACTGCCCGCTCTGCAGGGGCACAAGGTGATTGTCGAAGGTGAGACTCGTCCCCATCGGCGCGGAAACAGGCCCGGCGTCGAGAAAGAGGCGGGTTAGTTCAAAGGCCCAATGGTAATATGTCTGGCCGTTAAAACTATCGTAGGCGCTCACGCTGCGGACAACGGCATCCTCATCCCGCGTGAACGAGGTCAAGCCGAGACCATCCAGCACGGCGCGGTATTCCGGACGCGGCGTACGCAGGGTCAAGGTATTCTGGCTGGCGTCGTTGAATATCTGGATAACCGAAACGGCTGACGGGGATTGGCCGAGAGCGGCAGCCAGGGCGGCATCCCCTTTCGGATCCGGGTCGGTCTCGAACAGGAACACATCCAACCCAACCACTTTTGCGCCGCCCCGGTTGACCTGGTTCACGATTTTGGCAAGATAAGAACGCGGCCAGGGCCATTGATAGCCGGTCCAATTGAAGGAAAAGTCGTCAATGGCGACGATGACGACATCCCCGCTGGTCGGACGATCCCCGCGCAGGCGCATCATCAGGTCGCGGACGGAGGACTCCAGCCGTTCGATGGGGGTGGTCACCCCGGGGAGCAGGGCGATGACCTGGATCGCGACCAGGAACAGAGTGGTGATGACCAGGATGGTGGCGCTAAAACTGAAAGTATGCTCTGGCCGTTTCATGGATCACCGATGTGGCTGCAAAACCGGATAAACCACCTGCAGTCCCTGCCATGAAGTTCACGGTGAAATTTCCGCGCAGTTACTGGGTTGGTTATAGACCGTGAGACACGATACCCACTGGTCTCCAAAGTGGACCAGAACGTGGATTTGCTCGAGATATTGGTCGTAATCGCCGATGATCAATTGGCGCGACGGTGTGACCAGGCTGGAAATGTCCCGCAGGGAAGCGGCGTGCATTTTGCGTGCTGTTTCGGCGTCCGCGCTGTTACTGGGATTATCCACTACGAACTGGATGGTCTTATCCATGGTAATAATAGCCGACCGCAAGGGTTCATTGTTCAGGTTGTCAACGATGAAGCCGCTGATGCCTACGACCACGAGGCAGAACAGGAAAGGCGCTATCTTTCCAAAAAAAGATGTCGAGAAAACCGCCGGCTCTCCCATGGGAAGTTCCAGCAGCCCAACAATGCCTACGAAGATGGCCAGCCAGACGTAAGCCACGCCAAAGCGGGCGGTCAGACTATCGTAGAAAGTGTACTTTAACAGGCCGTTCAGGCTGGGGGCCAGCAAGGTGGTCAGACGCGGGGCGATCTGTAAGGGCAGCGCCACTGTCAGCAAGGCAAACAGGCCAGCCGCCGCCAGCCAGAGCAGCATGGAAAACAAGCCGCGCTCCAGCCGCATGGCCAGCCAGCCTGTGACGCCGCCGATCGAACTGCATAGAATGGCTCCCACGATCAATTTGAGCCAGGGGAAGAGCGCGTGAGCCTGTGAAAGTAAATAACCATCCACACCCCAGGTAGCGACAGCAAAACCGAGGCCTACGACCAGGCCATAAGTGAAACCATACCTGCGTTTAGCCTGCTGGATTTCCGGGCGTGTGGAAGGATCAGAAGGGGGAATCAATGGTTGCATAACCTTGATTATCGCACAGTTGCGACCTTTAGTGTGAAGTGGATGAATGCAAGTCCGCTGCCAGAAGCAACAGCCTGCAAACGAATTAAGTAAGGCTGGCTGGGAGTGACTTTGATAACCTGTGTTTCCCCGCAGGTCAAGTATCCCCAGCCGG
Organism: Chloroflexota bacterium; assembly: GCA_021823555.1. The sequence goes on along the minus strand of JAKANW010000013.1, from coordinate 5,255 downwards.
AAAGCGGGCTGCCAGCCTGCCAAAGCTCAACTTTCAAAGTCCCGTTGCCGGAACAATCCAGCCCAAACGAAACAGAATCGCCGTAAGGGGTGAATTGCACCCAGTCTTCCGCGTCGCCCTCCGGCGTGGAAACGTCACTGGTGTAGGTCAATGAACTCGACCCGGAAGGAGAGAAGGTCACGTTCACTGCCGGGGAGGAAGCCGAATCCCCATCCTGAAAAGCTGCGATCAACGTGGGCGTAGCCGTGGGCGGGATGCCCGTCGGTGTGCCTGTCCCCACCACTTCCCCAGCCTCCGTGACGATGGGCAGTTCTGCGATCACGCTGGATTGCAGGTAGGCAGCCGTCACCCAGCCCTTCCCATCCGGCCCGGCCGCGTACTCGATCTGCAGCCAGGTGCCATGCGCGTCCTTGCCCGTCAACGTGACCCCATCCTGCGGATTGAGAGTCCCGAGCGAATTGAAATCGGTGCCCGGTCCGCTGCGCACATTCACCTGCTGGGTGACGACCCCGTTCGGCCCGGACCCCGGGCCTGCCGCGCCGCCCGCAAACGGGATCTCAGCCCCGGCCGCCACCTGCACGTATTTGGCCGCTACCCAGCCTTTTCCTCCCGCTCCCGCCTCGTACAAGATCTGATACCAGTTCCCGCCCGAGTCCTTGGCAACGACCTGGACTTTGCTGAACGCATTTAATATCCCCAGTGTTTCGCCGCTGGCGGCCGGTTCACTGCGCACATTGACCTGCGTGGTGGTGGTCCCTTCCACCGGAGGCAGGCTGGGGATGGGACTGGGCGGTAGCGGCGTCTGGGTTGGAGGCGGGGTGGGGCTGGGTGGAAGTGTGGCCGTGATCAGATAGTAAGTAGCAGCGGGGGCAATCGCGTGATCTATGGTCGAGCCACAGCCAACAGTGAAAAGAGCCAGCGCAAGTACGAAAAACAGTTTGGATCGGGAAAGCACGGCTCAATTGTAATCCAGGAGCCGGATGGACGGATTGCAGTTAAAAGCGACGGGAGTGGCCGATAGGATGGACTACCCAGGCCCACTTCTTTATCCACTCCCAAAGCGGTCTGCCAACCACCAAAAACAAAAATCGCCTTGCGGCGATTCATCTGGCGCCCCCGCGCAGACTCGAACTGCGCTCTTCGGCTCCGGAGGCCGACACTCTGTCCACTGAGCTACGGGGGCGGGCGCTGGAATTTTATCATAAAGTCAAACCTGCTCCGCCAGCTGAGCCAGTTCTGTCCGCAGGTTGGCAATGATGACGGTATTGCCGCGTTCATCCCCCATTTTGCGGAGTTGTTCCTTCTTGTGCGCCAGCTCACCGCAGGCCTGGTAAAAGCGCGTGGTCTTGAAATACTTGCCATCCATCAGCCCGTTGAACGAAGCGCCCACAGAGCCAAACGGGGCAATGGCGGTTCTGTATTGCGCCGCGCTGATCAACCCGGAGGTTGCCTCCTCCTGCAATTGCCTCTTCATCAGGTTGCTCTCGTTGACGATCATCCAGACGATGAAGGCCAGCATGAAAGCCCACAGCACCCAGTCCACCAGTGTGCCGATGGCCAGTCCGCCCAGCCCGCCGATCAGCCCGCCGAAAGTGTTGTGGAAGGAGTGCATGGTAACTGCCACGCCGTAGCCGATGAAGGGCGCCGTGAAGCGGATAAGTGGATTGCGGTTGAGCCGCGCCACGGCGAAACCGATGCCTGTGAAGGAAGTGTAGAACGGATGCTGCCACGCCACCAGGAAGTCGCGGATGAACACCAACACCCACAGCCCGCCCCAGCCGCCCTCCTGGAAACCGTGGGAGTAAATGTAAAACGTATTCTCTGTGGCGGCGAACCCCAGCGCGACCATCCCGCCGTAGATAATGCCGTCCAACACCGAGTCGAATTCCTTGTAGAACAGGAAGAAGACGATGGCCACCGCCAGCCCTTTCAGGAATTCCTCCACGATGGGCGCAATGATGGAGGCGGTCGCAAAATCGGTGATTCCCTCAGAGCCTGTGGCGTAGAAGATACCGATCCCAAAGGCGGTATTGATGATGAACGCGCCGCCGGCCGCGATGACCACTCCCCAGAAGAATGCCGCCCCCAACAATATCTTTGGCTCTTTTTCGTAACGGTCCAGCCAGTTAATAAAAGCGGCGAAAAGGAACATGGGTACGAAACCGAAGAACAAAGAAACGATCAGGGCCATGAGGCATCTCCTCTTTAGACGATGAAAAATGCGACTTGCATACTGGCGTTATGCACCGTCCCGCAGGTTTTCGTAATTCTGGCTCGCTTTCTGCCCAAACCTGCGGGACGTCTTACGTAGGTGAGTCACATAGTATTATTTTACAGACTAATTTTAAAAAATCAAGCGGGTACGTTCCACCCGGACGGTTTCGGGAGGGATGCCGAGCTGGCCGAGCACTTCCTCCGGGCGGCCAGTAGCTCCCTCGCGAGCGCTCAACCGCATTTGCAGAAGGACCTCTCCTCGCGGACCGGACGTCACATTGAGCGTTTTGATCAAAGGACGCAGATCGTAGGCTTTGCCGCGACGTTCCCGGGGCAGGGAATCTGCCTCCAGCATGGCGGCCACGCGCCGGTTCAGTTCGGACCCGTCCACTGGTTCCGTTAAAGCGGCTTCATACTCCGCTTCGGTCACCTGCGTTTGCAGCGCGGGCAGGCTCTCGTCCACGCTTTCCACCTCCAGGATTTGCAGACCCGGTGGCACAGCCTGCTGGATGCGTTCGCGCAGGCCCTCCAGCGGCAGTTCCTCGGATAGCCGCATATCCAGCAGCTCGCAGCGCGAGGAAAAGCCCAGCGGCAGGGCCGAAGCCAGGCTGAGTTTGGGCTGCGGATGGAAACCCTGGCTGTAGGCCAGCGGCAGGTCCGCGCGGCGGGCGGCGCGTACCCAGATCTTGTGCAAATCGAGATGACCGGTATAGCGCAGCGCCCCGACTTTGGCAAAGGTAATGCGTAGGCGCATTAGAACTGTCTCAGGAAGGAGGGCTTGAAACGCTTGCGGATATCACGCGCGCCACGATCATCTTTACCGACCAATGGCCGGAGACGCCGCCGATGCCGACGCGCATCGCGCCCACGTGGTTGATCAATAGCTCCCACTCGTCGCGGGCGCGGCCCATACGGACAATCAATTGTGCTTTTGGCATCAGTCGCCTGCCACCGCGGATGGTTCACTGATGACCGGCAACTGGTTACTGGTCATTGACCGCGCGGGGCTTTTCACATCCGGGCACTTCCAACCCTCGCCCGGATTCTCGCGGCGCAGGTTTGCAAAGGTTGGCAGGATGCCGCAGGCGAAGCAGTTCAGGCGGCAGTCCACGCGGATCTGGCCCTCGAGGCTTTGCCGGAAATCCTGGAACAGGAAGCTCTTGCGCACCGCGGCTGTGATGTGTTCCCACGGGAAGATCTCGTCCGTGCGGCGCTGGCGGTGAGTATAAAAAGCCGGGTCGAGACCATTCTGTGCGAAAGCCTCTGCCCAGACTTGCGGCTTGCGGCCCTCGTCCCAGGCGTCGAACTTGGCCCCGTTCTTCCAGGCCGAATATATCACCTCGGCCAGGCGCCGGTCGCCGCGCGAGAGCCAGGCCTCCAGCAGGGTATCCTGCGGGTTGGTCCACGAAAGTTTGATGTTCTTATCGCGCAGTTCGCGCCGCAGGAGTTCCTGCTTGGCGAGAATATTTTCACGCGTATCCACCGAGACCCACTGGAAGGGCGTCTGTGGTTTGGGTACGAAGGTGCTCACGCCCGCGTGCAATTTGGCCTTCATGCCGATCACCTTGCGCCCCTCGGCCAGCACGCGCCTGCACAAGTCCGCGATGGCCTGCACATCTTCCAGCGTCTCGGATGGATGGCCGATCATAAAATAGAGCTTGATCGTCGCCCAGCCGCGCGCGTAGATCTCGCGTGTGGTGTTGATGATATCCTCATCAGGGATGAACTTGTTGATGATACGGCGCATCCGCTCGGTGGCCGCTTCGGGCGCGAGCGTGAATCCGCCTGAACGGCGCTGGCGCAGTTTGTCCATCAGGTCAACTGAAACAGACTCGATGCGCAGCGAGGGCAGGGATACCATTAAGTGCCTGCCGCTGAACTTTTCACCCACCGCGGTAACGAGTTCGAGAATGTTGGTGTAATCGGAGGAGGACAGCGACAACAGCGCCAGTTCCTCGAAACCTGTCGCGCGGACGGCTTCCTCGGCAGCCGCGACGATTTCCTCCACGCTTCTTTCGCGGACCGGGCGCGTGATCATGCCCGCATGACAGAATCTACACCCGCGCGTGCAGCCGCGCATGATCTCCACCGAGACGCGGTTGTGGACGATCTCAATGTTCGGCACCAGGAACCTGGTCGGCGGGGGAGGCAGCTTTGCCACCACGCGCTTGACCACCGGGTTGGCGATGCCCTCGACCAGCGTCTCGATGTGCGAGACGCTGCCGTCGTCCATGTAGTGGGTCTCATAGAATTTGGGAACGTATACGCCGGGTATCTTCGCCAGCGCCAACAGTTTGGCGTCACGCGTCGGGTTGGTCTGTAAAACGTTGATGATATCGTGGATGACTTCCTCGCCCTCGCCGATGACGAATGCATCCATAAAAGTGTGCATCGGTTCGGGGTTCATGGCCGAGTGGCCGCCCGCGATAACGATGGGATGTTCCTCGCCGCGCTCCGCCGAACGGACGGGGATGCCAGAGAGGTCGAGCACGTTCAGGGTGTTGGTGTAGAGCGTCTCGTAGGGCAGGGAAAAGCCGATCAGGTCGAAGCAGGCCAGGGGTCGTTTTGACTCGAGCGCGTAGAGCGGGATGCCATGTTCGCGCATCAGGGCTTCCATGTCCAGCCAGGGCGCGTAGGCGCGTTCGGCCAGCGCATCCTCGCGCTGATTGACCTGATCGTAGAGTATCTTCAGGCCGACATTCGAGACGCCGATATCGTAAATATCAGGGAAGACGAAGGCGACTTTGGTAGTGACCTGATCCCAATCTTTGACGGTGCTATTGAGTTCACCGCCTACGTAGCGTCCGGGTTTCTTTACCTTTAAGAGAATGCGGTCGAGTTGGGCCTCGATCTGTTCAGGGGTTAACATGGCTGGAATTATACCTGATAAGAATTATCTGATTGTGACCATGTTGACCGGCATCGAAATGAGCGCGCCTGCCCACCTGACAAAATTGAAAAGAATATCGGACGCAAATAGCCCGAATGGGTTAACCGATGGAAGTCTTATCAGGCTTAGAATTTTTTAAGATTTATCAGGA
>JAKANW010000523.1 GCA_021823555.1 Chloroflexota bacterium | reverse complement strand
CAACAGAACCGCCCTTCGCAAATGCGAAGGGCGGTCAATTTGTAATTCAGTTGTTGGCTACGCCTCGGCAGTGGCTGTGACCATATCTTTGAGGAGGTAGTCTTCGAGCGCAATCGTGTGGGCGCAGCGACGATGGGTAATAAAGAATTCACAGTCACACGTGAATACGCCGTTTTCGAAGACGACATTGTGATCATTATTGTCGCCGTGGAAGGTTACATCGAATTTATTGAAGCGGAACCGCTTTCGGTCTTCAGCATAGCGTTTTGCTTTTTCAAGCTTGCCGATTATTCCATAGTCCATCTTACTTTATCTCCTTTTCATATTTGAGATATTGCTTCTTGAAATGAAGCCATGGCTTTCGAGGATGGAGGCCAACCCTCAAACAAAATTCCAGGTTAGCCGGTACCACAGTCCTATGTAATAAAAAGGCACGCGAACAAGCGCGTGCCTTTCAACGCAAAAGGTTCCTGAAAAAATTCAATGCTCGCATAGGACTTTGACCTTGCTGGAAGTATAGCCAAAAGCAGGTTCAAAGTCAACCGCCAAAAGTCCGGTCTATCCGCAATGGCTGGAAGTTGTAGGGCAAACGCTAATCAGCCGTGGCTGGGGCAGGCAACGGCTCATGACCGTTATACTCCATCAATTGCGGCCACTTCCAAACCACTAGCGCCAAGCCGACAATGCAGCCAATCCCACCGCTAATAATGGCAAACGGCGCACCGAAAAATTGCGCCACCGCACCCGCTTCGATCTCACCGAGTTGCGGCCCGCCCTGGAAGAAAATTTGGTTGACGCTGGTCATCCGCCCGCGGATATGATCGGGGGTTTGCAACTGGCGGATAGTATTGCGGATAATGGTGCTTAGTCCGTCCGCCGCGCCGGTGACCGCGAGGGCGATCCACGCCAGGGCAAGCGACCGGCTGAGTCCAAAAACCGCCGTTGCAAATCCAAAGACCAGCACCGCGCCCAGAAAGAGCGGCCCCTGGCGGCGAAGTTCGCGCACTTGGGAAATGACTACTGCAATGATCACCGCGCCCACCGATTGCGCTGCCGAGAGCCAACCATATGCCACCACGCCGACATGCAGCACGTCACGCGCCACAAACGGCATGAGTGTATTGGCCGAAGCAAAGAAAGTGGCTACGAAGTCCAGGATCATCGTCGCGAAGATGATGGGTTTGCTCAAAATGAATCGAATGCCCTCTCCAATCGAGAATATGCTGACAATGCCTTTGGCGCTTGCCTCGATCTTCTGTGGAACATTACCGATCATCACCAAGGCGATGATCACCGCCAGGAATGAAACTGCATTAAAGTAGTAAACCGACTCCAGCCCCCAAAGCGCAATGAAGAATCCACTCAGTGCAGGCCCGATGACCGCGCCGGTTTGGAATGCGATGGAGGTGAGGCTAAACGCGTTGGGCAGATCCTCCACCGGGACCAGGTTTGGCACGAGCGCCTGCCGGGCAGGGCCATCGAAGGCGACAGCAACCGCCGTAAGGGCGGTAATCACATAAATATACCAAACGGTGATATGCCCAAATTGCGTGAGCAGGCCAAGCGCCAACGCCAAAATGGCCGCCGCCGATTGTGTAAAGAAAAGAATCGTGCGCCGGTTGAACGAATCGGCCAGCGCGCCGCCGATCAGCGAGAAGATGATCACCGGCAGGATGCGCGCCAACCCAACGCCGCCCAACGCGATCGGCTGGTCGGTCAGATCGCGGATGTGCCAAAATAAAGCCCAGACTTGCATCTGGGTTCCAGAGACCGAGACCAACAGTCCCAACCAAAGCAGAAAGAAACGCCGGTGTTTTAAAGCAGGAGGAATGTGCATTTCTACGTCAGGTTTCAAGTGTCAGGCGTCAATGTTTTCGCTTGCTACGCGACATTTGGCGCTCAACGGCAAATTAAGTTCCCCAATCGCGGAGGTAAAGAAAATCGTAGCCAATGGTGCGATTGCTGATCTTGGCAATGATCGGCATCATGCGCTTGAATTGGAAGCGGCGGATGCGATCCACCACTTTTTCCACAAAGGTTCGGTCGAAGCCTGCTTCGATGCACTCTTCAGGCAGGTAACGCTGGTCGATGAGCAGGTAAAGTAATTGATCAACCTGTTCATAAGTGAAACCCAGATCGCTTTCGTCGGTCTGACCAGCCCATAGGTCGGCTGAGGGCGGCTTATCCACAATGGGCGCGGGGACGTTCATCGCCCGCGAAAGCTGGCGCACTTGCGACTTATATAGATCGCCAATTGGGTTGATGGCCGAGGCCATGTCGCCCCACAAAGTGGAATAGCCAAGCAGGATTTCGGTCTTGTTGCTCGTGCCGATCACGAGTCCCTTGAAATCTTCGGAGCGGTCATACAAGACGATCATGCGGGCGCGTGCCATGATGTTGCCCTTGCGCGTCTTGGACATGTCGGGGTCGAGATTGATCAACGGGTCAACCATGTCGGTGATCGCAATCGTCTCACTCTGGACCCCAAGCTGGTCAATCAACAGTTGGGCGTGCTCCAACGAATCGGGCGAGGAGGTGCGATACGGCATACGGACAGCCAGCACATTTTCCGCGCCGAGGGCTTCGGCGGCAAGAGCACACGAAAGAGCGGAATCCAATCCGCCAGAGAGGCCAACCACAGCACGGGTAAAGCCCACACGCGTGATCTCGGATTTGATAAAACCCGTGAGAATTTGACGGGCGAGGGAGGGGTTGATGGAGAGATCAGTCATTGTGACCCTTCCAGCCGCCCTCGCGGGAGGAGATGATACGTCCCAACTCGCGGAGGGCAAGACCTGTCCGTTCGTCGCGCAGGAGGGGTAGACGCGCCCGGGTGCGCCTCAGCAGGCCCAAATCGAGGGTCGAGGCGACGAAGGCCTCGACCTGATACGGGGCTTGGGCCACCAGTTCGCCGCGCGGGTCGAAGACCGTCGAGCCGCCCCAAAAGTTTAGCCCGTCCTCGTAGCCAACGCGGTTGGCATGAACCACAAAGTTGGTAAAGAGACTCGCATAGGATTTGTTAACGCGTTCCACCCAGCGCGCCGACTCGAGCTTTTCGTTGTCGTTCAAGCCACGGCCGGGCGAGGCAGAGGAAAGTAGCAGCAAGTCGGCGCCATCGAGCCAGAGCAGGTAGGGCGGCGAGGCATGCCAAAAGTCTTCGCAGATGAGCAGGCCGACGCGCCCGAAACGGGTGTCGAAGGCAGAGATGGTGTCGCCCCAGGCGAAGAAGCGGCCTTCGTCGAAGAGGCCGTAGGTGGGCAGGTAGACTTTGTGGTGGACGTGGAGCACGCGCCCCCCCGAAAGGTAGGCGGAAGCGATGTAGAAGCGGTGACGGTTGTCTTCGTCCACAAAGCCGACCACGAGGTCGAGGTCGCGGCTAGCCTTGAGCAGATGTTTGAAAATGGGGTCATCGTCAGTGGGGCGGTGCGCCACGGTTGGGACAATGTCCTGCAAGACGTAACCGGTGAGGGAAAGTTCGGGAAAGACTAACAGATCAGCATTTTCAAACTTGGCCTGCCGGATGTAGTCGAGGTGCTTTTCGAGATTGGCTTCCACATCCCCCAGTTTGGTGGCAATTTGAGCAAGGGCGAGGGTGAGTTTCATCGTGGGGAATCTTACCATTAAAAAGTAG
>JAKANW010000522.1 GCA_021823555.1 Chloroflexota bacterium | reverse complement strand
ATCAATGGCAAGGGCGAACGCTTCATGCCGAAGTACGCGCCGACCGTGAAAGACCTGGCTTCGCGTGATGTAGTCTCGCGCGCGATCTACACCGAGATCCGCGAGGGACGCGGCGTGAACGGCAAGAATTATGTCTATCTCGATGTACGTCCTGAAACCGTAGCCAAATACGCAGCGTTGGACGGGCGCACCAATTCCGACGGCTCCCCCTACACGCTTACCAGCGAACAGATTTTACAGAAGGTGCCGGACATCATTGATTTCTGCCGCGTCTATCTCGGTGTCGACCCCGTTACACAGATGATGCCCACCCAGCCGACAGCGCATTACACGATGGGCGGCATTCCAACCAACAAGTTCGGCGAGGTGGTGATCGACGACAGGAATACGACCTTCCCCGGTTTGTATGCGGCAGGCGAATGTGCGTGCGTTTCCGTCCACGGGGCGAACCGGCTGGGGACGAACTCGCTGCTCGACTTGGTGGTCTTCGGCAAGCACGCGGGCATCAAAGCTGCGGAGTACGCGAAAAGGGCTGATTTCGAGAAACTGCCCGACGATGCGGAAGCAGGCGCGATGTCCCAGTTCGAGTCGCTGCGAACAGCATCCGGCAAAGAGAACGCGTTCGATATTTCCACCGAGATGAAGAAGGTCATGTTCGAGGATGTCGGCATCTACCGCAACGAAAAAGGGATGAGGGACGCGCTCAATAAGGTCCATGAATTGCAGGAACGCTTCAAGCACGTCCGCGTGACCGACACCGGCAGGATCTTCAACACCGAGCTGCTGAACGCCTGGGAACTTGGCAACCTGCTTGATGTTTCGGAAGTGGTAGCGGAGTGCGCATTGAACCGCAAGGAATCGCGCGGTGGACATTCACGCGAGGATTACCCCGAACGCGATGACCAGAACTGGCTGAAACACACGCTTGCCTGGAAGAAAAACGGCAAGGTGGAGATCGACTACAAGCCGGTCGTCATTACGAAGTACCAGCCCAAGAAACGCGTTTATTAGTGAGGTAGACATGCAGGTAACTTTAAAAATCTTCCGCTATAACCCCGAAACGGACAAGCAATTCCATTATGAAACCTACGTGATCGAAGCCGAAGAGACCGATCGCATCCTCGACCTGCTCGAACATGTGAAGGGCTACAACGACGGCACGCTTTCGTTCCGGCGTTCGTGCGCACATGGCGTGTGCGGCTCGGACGCGATGCGCATCAACGGGCGCAATATGCTGGCGTGCAAGACCCTCGTGCGCGACATCGGCGACAAAATCACGGTCGAACCACTGCTGGGGCTGAAGGTGGTCAAGGACCTGATCGTGGATATGGAGCCGTTCTTCGACAACTACAAAAAAGTGATACCGTATTTCATCAACGACTCCCCGCTGCCCGCGGACGGGAAAGAGCGCCTGCAATCGCCCGAGCAGCGCGCCCGCTTCGACGAGACGACCAAATGTATTTTGTGCGCCTGCTGCACCACCTCCTGCCCGTCGTTTTGGGGCAGCGATGAATACCTTGGCCCGGCCGCACTGGTGGCGGCCCACCGCTTCGTGTTCGACAGCCGCGACGAGGCCGCCTCCGAACGCTTGCAAATCGTCAGCGAGACCAACGGCGTGGCACGTTGCCACACCGTGTTCAATTGCACCATGGCCTGCCCGCGTGATATCCAGATCACGAAGGCCATTGGCGAGTTGAAGATGGCAACGATCACAGGAAAATTGGAATAAGAGAGTAGCGAACTGAAAGTAGTAGACAGGCCGCACCTCATCGGTGCGGCCTGTTGCTTTATAATGGCTTCATTCAAGCGGAAATCGAAGAAGGCCCAATGAAACAATTTCTTGACCGTTTCATCCTGAGTTTCCCCACCCTCTTTCTAAAACAATATCCCTACGCCTGGCTCGCCGTGGTGACATTGTGGCAGTGGCCGCCGGTATTTTCTGGAATGTTCCTCAGCGTGATTTTGATTGGCATCCTCTCCATTCGCTGGCGCTCCGCGGCGTGGATCTCAGACATGCGCCGCCAATATGCGCCCAACAATGAGACCTTTTATGTGGACCGCCTGCCCATCCCCTGGCGGCGCGCTGCACAAAACCTGACCATCCTGTTGGCGGTCAGCGGACTGGTGGCATGGTTGATGAAAGGACAATTGGATTTAAGCGGCTGGCAGTGGTTCATCATGATGTTTGGGTTCGCCGTGTTCTACATGGACACGCGCTTCTTCGGCGCAGAAACCATTTACATTATCACCGGCAGCGGCATCGCCATTTATTACATCCCCGGACACGTCGACTATCGTTTTTTCTTTCACTTCAAGGAAATCCGCCAGGTTCAGCGCGTGAGCGGCGTGAAAACCATCCCGTCTTCATGGACGGTCTGTTCGCGCCTTCGCAGCGTCCCAAGCGGCGTACTGCTCACGCCGCGCAGCCCCGACGGATTCTCCAAACGCTTGCAGGAAATTTTCCTCACCCCCACACACGTGGATGAATTTCTCCAGCACATCCCGTCAACGCTGGTCAACGACCTCTAGCGCCTGCACAAACGTCTCGACCATTGCTTCAAGATTGATTTCTTCCGACACGATTCGGAACGACTCTTCCCCCATCCTGCGCAACCGTTCCACATCCGAAAGCGCCTCACGCGTGACCCGCACCAGCGCACCAAAATCCTCGGGCGGAATCTGCCACCCATTCGCCTCACGCACGAGATCATCCTGCGTCCCATCGCCCTTGGCCACGATCACCGGAAGTCCATGCGACATGGCTTCCTGCACGGCCAAGCCCCCGGTTCCCGGCAGGACAAACAGGTCGGCCGCATCAAAATAAGGGGCCAACCCGGCCCCATGCCTGGCCCCGGCAAACTCCGCTGAAGGATAAACCTCTTTTGCCAGCAACTCGAGCGCGGAGCGCTCCGGCCCATCGCCCACGATCACCAGACGCGGCTTCTGCTCCAATGCGGCGCAGGCGCGCAACAACCAATCCACGCGTTTACGGGCCTGCAGGCGGCCGACGAAGAGAATTGACGGCGGACGCTGAACGGCGGGGCGTCGCGGATGTGCCGCGGGACGTGGCGCAACCGCGTTCATCGCCACGAAAATTTTTCGGTGCGGGAAGCCGAGCGCGGCATACTCGTCGGCGCCGCGGCGGCTATAGGAGATCAAACCGTCGAATTGGTTGAGGAATTGGATTCGCCTCATTTGGCGGAAACCGGTCAAAGCTCCGGAGAGAGGCGGCGCACCCAGCCCCCAACCAATGACCTTGCGTCCGCGGGCGTGCATCCACTTCACCGCAGACGAGGTTGCGAGATAGCGCGGGTTCGCTTCCACGATCAACGCGTCGGGATTCGTTTTCTCCAGCCAATCCACCATCCCCTGTTGAAAGCAAAGATAGAACGCGCCGCCGAAAATGTGCCGGTTGTGCGCGGGGACACAAAATGGAATACGCGGCAAATTCGCCGATGCGATGCCCTCGATGGGACGCGGCAAACCGGCAAAGAGACTCAAGTCCTCGCAAGATTGAGCCAGCATCTCAAAAAATGGGACGCGGTACCTGGGCAATACACGCTGCTGTAGACCGAGCTTCCCCGGAAATTTATGCTCACCATCCATTGAGCGGTTTACCACTTACGGAACATGC
>JAKANW010000521.1 GCA_021823555.1 Chloroflexota bacterium | reverse complement strand
GACGCGGCCGATGAAGGACGGCTGGCGCGCCTTCCAGGACATCGACGGCGGCAAGACCGACTTCGCCAAGATCATCCTCGTGAATTGAACCACGACACCCGATCGTGTCTTTCAAACAGCCATGGAGCCTTGCATGTCCACCCAACCCGTCCTGTGGGAACATGCCTTTATCAATCCAAAAGATCCGTCTTTCATGATCTTTTTCCTGATCGCGCTGGAATTTGGCTTTCGTATGGCAGACCACCTCGCCAACGCGCCATCGGACGAGAGACCTGGCCAAACCCTGAAACGCATCCTCCTGCCCGCGATCTTGCTAGGATTGACCACCAGCATTCGCATCATTGGACCATTGGTCGCTGTCCTGGTCATTTTGTACTTTCTGCTGCTCAAGAAACAGACTGCCCGCTTCTGGTGGTTCATCCCCTACGGCCTGATTTCCATCCTGGCCATGTACGTCACCTGGCCGTTTCTGTGGGCAGACCCCATCAAGAATTTCTTTAGCACCCTGACCTTCATGTCGGATAATCCGACGGAGCTGCGCGTGCTCTTCTATGGACAACTGTACCGCGCCGATAATCTCCCAATTCGCTACCTGCCCAGCCTGTTGCTGTTCCAATTGACCGAGCCGGTCTGGCCGCTGGTGGCTCTCGGCGGGATCGCGGCGGTCTTCCGCGCTTGGAAGAAAGCTATCGAATGGAAGAGCCTGCTGGCAACAATCCTGTGGTTTGCCATTCCATTCTTCTACGTACTCTGGCAGCACCCGCCCATGTACGACAGCTTCCGCCACTTCATGTTCATCGTCCCGCCGCTCTTCGTTTTAGCCGGGCTGACAATAGAAACGTTGTTCAATTGGTTGCAACAAACCTGGCTCAGGGTCGCCATCATCCTGGCCTTGCTCGCGCCGGGTCTGATTGCCGACGTGCAACTTCACCCCTACCAGTATACATATTACAATCAATTCGTCGGCGGCACCGGCCAGGCAGCCTATCAATTCGAAACCGATTATTGGGAGACCTGTTACAAGGACGCCATGCAAACCATCAACAAGAACAGCGCCCTTCATCCTTTGGTTTACGCCCGCCGCGAAGGGTACATTGCAGCTTACTATGCGGCTCCGGGCGTCACCGTCAGGGATGCCAGCAAGGATCCGACCCCAATCAAATATGGCGATTATATCCTCTCCGGCTCGCGCGCCGACCCCGGCATCCAAAAATACCGCAACAACATCAACCTGATCGTCATCAAACGCGATAATGCCGTATTCTGTACAATAGAGCTATACACAAAATGACAACTTCCCATCGCGAACGTTTACAAGCCTGCCTGCGCGGTGAACAACCCGACCGTCCCCCCGTCGCTCTCTGGCGGCATTTCCCGGTGGACGACCAGCATCCCGAAGCACTGGCGGCAGCGGCGCTCCGCTTCCAGGAAAATTACGATTTTGACCTGGTCAAAGTGACCCCTGCTTCCTCGTTCTGCCTGATAGATTGGGGCGTTGAAGATGAGTGGAAGGGCGACGCCGAGGGCACGCGTCGCTACACCAAACGCGTGATCCATAGCCCGCGTGACTGGGAAAACCTGCCCGTCCTGGACCCAAGCGCGCCGCACCTCGCCGGGCAATTGGATTGTCTCCGTTTAATCCGCGCTGGCCTCCGCTCTGACACTCCCCTGCTCCAGACGATCTTCAACCCGTTGTCACAGGCCAAGAATCTGGCCGGCGCAGATACGTTGATCTCGCACCTCAGGCAGTACCCGGAAGCCGTGTTGAATGGACTGCACACCATCGCCAGGACTACCCGCCGCTTCGTGGAAGCCGCCATGGAAACCGGCATTGATGGAATCTTTTACGCCGTCCAACATGCCCAGGCTGGATTGCTCAGCCGTGAAGAATACAAAACCTTCAGCCTGCCCTTCGACCGCCAGGCGCTCGAACATACCAGCAACCTGTGGTGCAACCTGCTTCACCTGCACGGGCACAATGTCTACTTCAACCTCGTGTCTGAATTCCCCTTCCAGATCGTGAACTGGCACGACCGCGAGACGCCGCCCACGCTGGCAGAGGCGCAGAAGAACTTCGAGGGCATAGTTTGTGGCGGCCTGAGACAAGATACCCTAGTTTACGGGGACCAGGCCAAGGTCCGGGAGGAAGTGGCGGACGCCATCCAGCAGACTGGCGGTAAGCGCTTCATCCTGAGTACGGGCTGCGTTGTCCCCATCATCGCGCCGCATGGAAATATCACCGCTGCCCGCAGGAGCGTGGGCGCATGACGCTGCGGGTCATCGCAGGCGAGGCCAAGGGACGCAAACTGAAAGATGTGCCCGGCGACGCCACACGCCCGATCATGGACCGGGTCAAGGAAGCCTTGTTCAACATCCTGGCTGCGGACGTGTTGGATTCGCGCTGGTGGGATCTGTTCGGCGGCACGGGCGCGGTAGGGATCGAGGCTCTGAGCCGCGGCGCGGCCTTTGTGCGCTTTAGCGAGCGCGAGCGCCTAGCCATTGAAACTATCCACTGGAATTTGGAGCATTGCCATTTTAGCGAGCGCGCCGAGATCCGCCGCGGAGACGCCTTTGGCCTGCTGGCTGTCCCGCCCGACCGATCCTTCGAATATATCTACATGGCGCCGCCGCAGTATCGCGAGATGTGGTCGAAGGCGCTGGTCATGCTGGACGGGAACATTGGCTGGTTGAGCGATGACGGTTGGGTGATCGCACAGATTGACCCGAAAGAATACCGCCAACTGGAATTGAAAAACCTGGAAGAGTTCGACCAGCGGAAATACGGCAACACCCTGCTGGTGTTCTATGAGCGTGCCGGCTCGCCCTGAGCGGAGGGGCTGCGTATTCTTGCAGCTCCAAAGTCGAAGGACTGAATTTCCAGGCAAAAATTGCGTTTCGACTGCGCTCGCCTGGCAGCTCGCTTCGCTCAACGCGAAGACACTATTTCCACGGCACCGTGATCAGCGCATTGGAATCATCTGCCGCATGGCCGAGGTAGGGAAGTTTCCAGGCCTCGGCAATTGTTTTTAGGAGGGAATAATGAGTGTACGGCGTGTCGTCCTGGAAGCCGCGCTTGACTTGCGGAGAAACCAGTATCGTGGCAATCCGCCCACCTGCTAATTCCGGCAGGCCGCAGCACGAAAGCTTGCCCTGCCCCTCATCCCAGGTAACAACAATTAAATAAGAACTGCCAGCCGCGTCCATGACAGTCACCATTTTGTTCATAAAAGTTTTTAGCCAGGTATCCGCGATCTCTATGCCGCAATCGTGGGCGTCATTGCAAATATTGGGCGTGACAAACGCGAAGTTGGGAAATGAGCCGGAAGCCAGGTCCGCATCCATTTGGGTCAGCGGGACGATGCTGCGCTGGCAGCGGGCGGTATCGAGGCGGATGGGATCGAAGTAAATAAAGGGATCATGCTTTTGGACGTAGGTCTTCGTGTCGCCGATAAAGCATGGCGCAGGCATATCCTCCTGGTAGGCCCGCCACGTCCGCCCGCTTTGTTCGATCAGGTCGGGCAGGCTGGGTGCATTGACAAAGCAATCTTCACAATCAGAGGTGATCCCAAATGTATCGCCGCCCATCATGGCCAGGTAATTGGGCAGGCTGGGATGCACGGGAGCGTAATACTGG
>JAKANW010000520.1 GCA_021823555.1 Chloroflexota bacterium | reverse complement strand
CCAACGCGTTCGAAATTTTGAATGTAGGTTATTCCCACATATCCCGGCACCATAATGGTCGTGCCGGGGTATAGATACCAGCCCGGTGGATAATGAAGGCTGTATTTGAGGAAACCGGTCTCCAACGTGTCCCGGTTTGAATACGTATATTTGCTCGAATACTCCTGCCAGCCGTTGAGGGACGCATCCAACGTGGGAATGGGGCTTGGCGTTGCCGTCGCGGTCGGCGAACAGGCGGAGAAAGCGAGTAGCGCTGCCAGTCCGAGCAATCCGAGGCGGATCAATTGCGGTGTTTTTTTCATAGGCAATGTCCTGTGTTGATAGAATTGTAACTCACAAAATTCATGGCAGGTTGGCCGCCCGTAACAGCATTCCTGCCATTTCGGCGCGGGTTACGTTGTTCTCGGGGCAGTAGTTGCCGCTGCTGCACCCGTGCGCCCCATAAGAAATCTCTTCGGCGGCCAGTTGTTCGATCCAGTCGGCAGCCCAGTAACTATCTGGCATATCTGCGAATCTCGTTCCATAACAGCAGGAGGGGTATAAGGGCCAGAGTTGTGGTACTTGGACCTAAGTGGGAACACTGCCATTTGTGCATGGGTGGAGGGATTTTCCGGACAATCTGATTTTTTGGGTTTGAGAAAGGGTGGTGAATGTCCCTGCCCGTTGAGAAAAGTATGGCATAAAAACAATATGCTACGGCTTTATAACCAACATATTCCCACCACCGCGGCAGAGTTGATTTTAACGGAGACAGTTTTACGGATCCGGCCGGGATTCGCCCGCCTGTCGCGTGGGCAAAAATCCTGATACACTTCGTCGCATCCTGGTTCGACGCTAGGTTGAAAGGTCATGTTGAGAAATCTAGTCCCA
Source organism: Chloroflexota bacterium (assembly GCA_021823555.1). The sequence continues at coordinate 2,766 of JAKANW010000520.1, read as the reverse complement.
AGCTTTGGGGTCATCCCAATGACCCTGGGGTGTACGCTCCTGTCCATTCTATTGTCCGTTACCATCACGCTGGCGGTCAACTTTGCATTTGGAGATGCATTCCCGACCATGGGGTTATTGATCGCCATCATCGCCCCGGCCGTTATCACGCCGCTCCTGAGCTATCAAACCTTCAAGTTGCTTGCCCACCTCGATGATGCGGAGCGCGGTCTGCAAATTCTCTCGACCACAGATGAACTGACGGGCGCATATAATCGGCGTTTTTTCTTAAAACTGGCTCACCTTGAACTGGAACGGGCGCGGCGGGAAAACGGGGAATTTGCCATCGCCATCATGGATTTTGATAATTTCAAGCTGATCAACGATCATTACGGACATCTGACCGGCGATCAGGCTTTGCGCGAAGTCTGCCGGGTCTGCCGCGAGAACATGCGCAAGTCGGATATCTTCGCCCGCTATGGCGGCGACGAGTTCATTTTTCTCTTCCCGCATACCAACGACGCGGAGGCCAGGTATTGTCTGGAAAGGATCATGGAGAAGATCTCGACATTATCATTCGAAAGCCGGGGCAGGGTCGTCTCGCCGCGTGTCAGCATTGGCATGTATCCGTTCGGGCCCAAGATCAAAAGCCTAGATGACATGCTCGAGAAAGCCGACTTGACTCTGTATAAGGCAAAACAGACCGGCGGGAACAAAGTTGCCTGGTGAATCCAGCCTTGACAGGCCTTTGTTTTTGCAGATAATAAAGCCAACAGGCGAGCCTATCCAAAGGCGATGACAGAGGAAAGTACGTCGGCAGATGCCGTCAGAGATGTGCAGGAAACGCTGAGACCTGCGCTCGACCGAACCCGACCGAAGTTCCCTCCCGAGCCGTTCAGGTGAACGTTTGGCTGAATACCATTCCTCCTTACAAGTAGTTTGAACCGCAATCCCAGCGTTACCGGGGAGGCCGATGACGGTCGGCGCAAAGTGAATCGCATCCTGGGCGAAGACGAAGGAGCGATTAATTTGGGTGGTACCACGGGACGCATAAGCGCCTCCCGTCCCATTGCGGGCGGGAGGTTTTTTGTTTATTACATGTCATTGCGAGGAGGGCGTTCTTCCCGACGAAGCAATCCCATAATCCAGTGGGGAGATTGCTTCGGCTGCGCCTCGCAACGACATACGATTTGGAGGTACGAATGCTCGATAAATTGAACGAGATCGAAAAGGCCGCGTTGGAGGCCCTGGCCTCCATCACAGATCAGGCCGCGCTGGAGGCCTGGCGCGTGGCCCACGTTGGACGCAGTTCGCCGCTGCTGCAAGTCTTTGCCGAACTGGGCAAACTCTCCAAGGAGGAGCGACCCGTTGTCGGGGCGGCCGCGAACCGGGTCAAGGTGGCATTGGAATCCGCTTTGGCAGAACGCGCCGGGGCCATCAAGGCCGCGGCCTTGGCGAAGTCACTTGAAGAAGAGCAGTTTGACGTCACGCTGCCGGGGCGCACAGTCAACATCGGCCGCCTGCACCCCTCCACGCAGCAACTGCGCCGCGTGCTGGCCATCCTGGCCGATATGGGCTTCCAAGTCTATACCTCGCGCGAGGTCGAGACCGACGAGATGAACTTCCAGTTGCTGAACTTTCCGCCGCATCACCCTGCGCGTGAAATGCAGGATTCGTTCTACGTTGATGCCGGGGATCGCGGCGACAACCCGATCCTGTTGCGGACCCAAACCTCCCCAGGCCAGATCCGCGCCATGCGTGAGTTCGCCGCCATGAACCCCTCCGACCCGCCCGCCATCCGCATCGCCCTGCCCGGCATGTGCTTCCGCTATGAGCAGGTGACTGCCCGCTCCGAGATGCAGTTCAACCAGGTGGAGGGACTAGTGGTTGGCAAGAGCATCACCTTCGCCGACTTGAAGGGCACGATTGCGGACTTCGCCCGCCGCATGTTCGGACAGCACGCTCGCACGCGCTTCCGCGCCTCGTACTTCCCCTTCACGGAACCATCCGCCGAAGTGGACGTGGAATGTTTCGTGTGCGGCGGCAAAGGCTGCCAGGTCTGCAAGAATTCGGGCTGGCTGGAAATCCTCGGCTGCGGCATGGTGCATCCGGTTGTGCTGCAGAACGGCGGCTATGACCCAACGGTTTATTCTGGCTTTGCCTGGGGCATGGGCCCCGAGCGCCAGTTGATGCTGCGCTACAAGATTGACGACATCCGCTATTTCTGGGGAAACGATGTGCGGTTTTTGGAGCAGTTCTAATCCCCTCACCCCAACCTCTCTCCCAATGGGAGAGGGGCAAGGGGTGAGGGAAATAGGAAAGTAAATATGAAACTACCCATCTCCTGGTTAAAAGATTTCATTGACCTCGACGGCCTCTCCGTTGAAGACATCGCCCGCAAACTCACCCTGGCTGGCTTGGAAGTGGACGAGATCCATTACGTAGGTCTGCCCATGCCAGATGATGGTGCGCAAGGCATGCACTCCAGTGCGCGTCACGAGTTCAAGACCAGCGGCATTTCGTGGGACCGCGAGAAGATTGTCGTGGCCGAGATTCGCGAAGTAAAGCCGCATCCCAACGCAGACCGATTGACCCTGCTCGACCTGTTCGATGGCACGGAACAACACACTGTGCTCACAGGCGCGCCCAGTATCTTCCACTTGAAGGGCACGGGCAAACTCGCCAAACCGATCAAGGTCGCCTGGGCGAAGGAAGGTTCAACCTTGTACGACGGTCATGCCGAGGGTCTGGTGCTGACGACTCTTAAGCGCACGAAAATCCGCGGCG
>JAKANW010000519.1 GCA_021823555.1 Chloroflexota bacterium | reverse complement strand
AGCCGCAAACCCGTTGCGCTCGTTTGCACCTCTGGCACTGCCGCCGCGAACTTTTTCCCCGCTATCGTTGAAGCAAATTACAGTGAAGTCCCGCTCCTGATCCTCACCGCCGACCGCCCCGCCGAATTGCGTGAGAGCGGCGCCAACCAAACAATTGACCAGCTCAAACTGTACGGTGATCACGTGCGCTGGTTTGCCGACGTTCCCGTGCCCGAGGCAAATTTTTCCAAACATCTTTTTCGTTACCTGCAAAGCCTCGCCGCGCGCGCATACGAAATGTCGCTTTCACCATTGCCCGGCCCTGTTCATCTAAATTTTCCATTTCGCAAACCGCTCGAACCCATTGACGTTCCAACTGACCTTCCCACGTGGATGGACGCCTCGCTTCTTTCTGCCACTGAACCTGCTCCCGCGCAATTGACATTTTCTCGTCCCAAACTTTTCCCCTCCGCAGATCAAACCAGTGTTCTCGCCCAAGCCGTCTCCTCCTCCCCGCGCGGACTCATCGTCTGCGGACCGCGTTGCGCTGATGGAAATTTTCCCGCGCGAATAACCAAGCTCGCCACACGAACAGGCTATCCCATCCTCGCCGACGCGCTTTCCGGTTTACGTTTCGGCGAACATGTCAACAAGCACATCTTCGGCGGCTATGAAACATTCCTGCCGCTGGTTGGTGAATCTCTTCAGCCCCAATTGATCCTGCGCTTTGGTGATGTGCCCACCAGCCACGCATTGTGCGATTACCTCGACGGCCTCGAGGATATTCCGCAAATCCACATTTCCGAAACGAAACGCTGGCGCGATGACCGTTTCCGCGTCACTCACTCCATGTGGGTTGACCCACTTTTATTGTGCGATGTGTTACTCAGTAGGTCGGATTGGCAATCCGACCCACAATGGCTATCAGCGTGGACAAAGCTCGAAAACGCGGTCTGGAGTGAGGTCTGCGCGATGCGAGCGGAATCAGATTTCGAGGGTGGAATCCTGCCTGATGTGCTGAGTCAACTCCCCGCGGGCAATGGACTCTACGTCGCAAATAGTTTGCCCGTGCGCCACCTCGATCAATTCACACAGCCCGATCAAAAGCCCTTGCAAGTTTTCGCCAATCGCGGCGCAAGCGGGATTGACGGCACACTTTCGAGCGCTCTCGGCGCGGCCGCGCATTTGCCTGGGCTGGTCTTCGTCACTGGCGACACATCTTTTTATCACGACATGAATGGTTTGCTTGCGATCTCGCGCTGTGGAATTCGAGCCATCATTGTCGTCATCAACAACGATGGCGGCGGGATTTTCCAACGATTACCAATATCAAAGTTCGAACCACCATTCACCGATTTATTCGTCGCCCCACATGGATTGACCTTCGAGCACGCCGCGAAACTTTATGACATTGATTACATTCAAACCAAACGCCTTTCGCTCACCTCCGCGCTTAACACCGCGCTCACATCAGGACGACCAACCATCATTGAAATTCCAAGTGATGCAGCGAAGTTTGAGCAGTTGAGGAAGGAGTTAAGTCGGCGCGTAGAAAACAAACTTCGAAGGTCATCCACATGAAAGTACACAGGTAAACAAGTAGACACGTAAACACTCCGTAAGGGAATACGTATCAAACAACTTCATCTTTCATCCTTCATCCTTTCTTCATCAGGAGCCTCATGTCCAACTGGATACAAGTCAAAGATTACCAAGACATCACCTATCATAAAGCGGATGGAATGGCGCGGATTGCATTCAACCGCCCCGAAGTACGCAACGCCTTTCGACCTAACACAATCAAGGAAATGATCGAGGCCTTCGAGAATGCCTGGGAAGACACGCGCATCGGCGTGATCCTGCTAACGGGCAATGGCCCCGCTAAAGATGGAAAATATTCCTTCTGCTCTGGCGGCGACCAAAGGGTACGCGGAAACGCGGGCTACGTGGGCGAGGATGGTGTGCCGCGCCTGAACGTGCTCAAACTTCAGCGCATTATCCGAAGTATGCCCAAGCCGGTCATCGCGCTGGTAGCGGGCTACGCCATCGGCGGCGGACACGTCCTGCACGTCATGGCCGATTTGACCATCGCCGCGGAGAATGCTATTTTCGGGCAAACCGGCCCGAAGGTTGGCTCGTTCGACGGCGGGTTTGGGTCATCGTATCTGGCGCGAGTCGTAGGTCAGAAAAAGGCGCGCGAGATCTGGTATCTCTGCCGCCAATACAACGCGCAGGAGGCGCTGGATATGGGTCTGGTCAACAAAGTCGTGCCGGTAGAGCAACTCGAAGACGAAGGCGTCGCGTGGGCGCAGGAAATCCTCGAGAAAAGTCCACTTGCGATCCGCAATCTCAAGTCTGCTTTCAACGCCGAACTCGATGGGCAGGCAGGCTTGCAGGAACTGGCAGGCAATACCACCATGCTCTTTTACATGTCCGAGGAAGGGCAGGAAGGCCGCAATGCCTACAATGAAAAGCGCAAGCCGAACTTCCACAAATATCCGTGGCTGCCGTAACTTGTAAGTCGAAATTAATTTCGACTTACGGAAAGTCGTCTATGAACTGGCTCGCCGAACGCGCCGCGCAAACTCCTGGAGCGCCCGCGCTTGAATACCTCGATGCAAGATGGAATTACGAATCCCTCAACAATTGGGTGGAGACTCTTGCCATTGGGCTTGAATCGCGCGGCATCCGTCAAGGCATGCGCATCGGCATTTATCTGCCGAACCAGCCCGTGTATGTGGCGCTCATCCATGCACTTGCTCGCATCGGCGCGGTGGCAGTTCCGCTCAACATCCGCCTCACCGAAGCCGAACTCAAATGGCAGCTTGAACAAAGTCAGTGTGATTTACTGATTTGTGAATCGGAACTGATCGGACTCTCAAAGCAGATTCTTGCCTCCGAACTTATTTCAACGCCCCAACAGTTTCCCGCGCGGACTCGTCCCCCGCTGAAGCTTGATTCCGTTCAAGGGATATTTTTCACTTCTGGGACAACTGGCTTCCCCAAGGGCGTGCTGCTCACCTTCGACAACTACCATGCCAGCGCGCTGGCCTCCGCTGAGCGCCTCGGCGTTGACCCGCGCGACCGCTGGCTGTTGACCATGCCGCTCTATCACATCGGAGGCATGTCCATTGTGTTCCGCTCCGTGCTCTACGGAACCGAAATTGTCCTCCATTCAGGCTTTGACGTGGACGCGGTTCATCACGCGCTCACAAGTGAGAACATTGCCCTCGTTTCGCTTGTCCCCACCATGCTCCATCGTCTGCTGGAAAAGTATCCCGCCTTCAAGCCGTCACCGTCCCTGCGCGTGATCCTGCTTGGAGGTGCAGGCACACCTGCCAGCCTCGTCGAGAAAGCCCTCGCGCTGAATCTGCCCCTCGCTCTCACCTACGGCCTGACCGAGGCCACCTCGCAAGTCGCCACCTCCACGCCCGAGCAGACGCGCGCCAAGCCTGGCAGCCTCGGCAAACCCTTGCCTGGAACAACCGTCAGCATCGTGGACGAATCAGGCAACTCACTCCCCAATGGAGAGATTGGTGAAATCGTCGTCAGCGGCGGGACGGTGATGCAAGGGTATCTCGGTAGGTCACGTTTGAAACGTGACCTGCACACCGGTGACATCGGCTACCTCGATCCCGATGGCTGCCTGTGGAGTCGCA
>JAKANW010000518.1 GCA_021823555.1 Chloroflexota bacterium | reverse complement strand
CATCCATTTAATCTGATTGCGGGAGTAGGATGAGATAATATCTCGTCCTACGAAGGGCAGCACTACCAGCGCTGCCAAAAGATACCGCACACCGTTGAAAAGGTAAACGCTGCCCATCTGCCCGGCAACCCGCTGGGCGACAAAGGCCGAACCCCAGATGATCGAAACGAACAGGAGGGTTAAATCTGCTTTGAGGCGCATAATTTGGGATACAATGTGTCCAGATTGTAGAATTCGGATAATGATAGCACACTCGTTCTAAATGTACAACTTCGAGCAGATCGAAACCGATCAAGATGCCTTCCGCCACGCGGCGTTGAACGCGCGTCCGTACAAACCACTCTACGTAAAGATCAAAGTATTTTACGGCTGCAACCTGCGCTGCGCTTTTTGCAATCACTGGCGCGAGACGCGTGAGCCGCCCGTCTCGATGGATCGCTTCAGGGAAATCCTGACCGAACTCGCAGGGCTGGGCGCCAAGAAGATCCACTTCTCAGGCGGCGAACCGATGCTCCGGCCGGGCATCCCGGATTTGGTGGAACATGCCGCGAGCGCCGGAATGCGCGTGACCATGACGACCAACGGCACGCTCATTACCAAAGAGAATAGCAAGCGCCTGGTGGAAGCAGGTCTGCGCGGCATCAACATCTCCATCGACTCCCCCATTCGCAAAATTCATGAGAAAGTGCGCGGCGTGGAGGATTCGTTCAAAACCACCACCAAAGCCGTGACGCTCTTCCGCAAGTACGCACACAAAGGCAAGATCACCGTGCAGATCAACACCGTCGTCAGCCGCGAGAGCTTCACCAGCCTGGCCACGATCCCCGATCTGGCGCACCAGCTCGGCGCAGACGGGATCAACCTGATCCCAGTGGACGATCATTGCGGCGAGCATCTGTCCATGCGGAAGAGGGACATCGCCCAATTCAACAGCGAGATTGCGCCGCGCATTGCCGAACGGGCTTTGCAGTTCGGTTTGATCCGGCGCGAGAGCGAGGTCTACCCGTTCGGACGGGAGCAGGCTGAGGTCCGCTTGGGACGCGCCGGGCGGTACGCCTTTGGCTTCTATAAATCCCATCCCTGCTATGCGCCCTGGACACACAGCTTAATTGATTTCAATGGCCTGGTTTATATCTGCTGCATGACCCGCGAGCAAACGCCCCCGCTCGGCGACCTGAAAAAGCAGTCTTTCGCTGAAATTTGGGAAGGCGAGGCCTATCATTTCGTCCGCACGAAGATGCACCCGCCTGCGCTCAAGGCCTGCCAGCGTTGTGATGATTTTGTGGGAGAGAACCAAAAGATTTGGGAAAAGATCGGGCCGTATTGACCCACGAAGATCACGAAGAAACACGAATGATTAATGTGCTTCGTGGATGTCAACTCAAGTCTGAGAACATGTCAGCGCGATCATCGTCATCCCACATGCTGGCCCGGCTGAAGGAATCCAGGTCCGCCGCTGAGAACGTGGCCGCTGCAATCGGCAGGGTCACAGGCTGCTCAAGCCCCTGTAGGCAAGCCAGGCACACACGACCCTCTTTGGTCTGGTTGGTATGTTCGTCGCAATACCCTCGCCCGCACTTGATACACTTGCCCAGCGCGGGATTGTCGCAGCGATGCGGCACAAGATATCCGATAATCATTTCACATTGATCAGCCATGAAAATCGCGCTCCTCACTGAAAAGTATACACCAGACATCGGCGGACTGGCAATCTCTGTAGGAAGAATGGGCCACCTGCTCGCCTCCGCCGGACATGCTGTGCGCGTCTTTGCCCCGACCTCGAGCCTGCCTCCGTTCGAGAGGAGTTCCCTCGCCCACGGCGGTGTGACCGTTAACCGCTTCGGTGTACACAAGCGCGTGGATGATACACTGGTGGACTGGTTCGAGTTCCTCGTCGAAGAATACAAGCGCGAGCCGTTCGACCTGCTGCATGCGTATTTCCTTCCACAGGCAGGATTCGTCGCGGCCTACGCAGGAAAATATCTAAACGTGCCCAGCATCGTCTCCATCCGCGGCAATGACATCGAGCGTGCCGCCTTTGATCCATCAAAGTTTTCGCATGTCATGTACGCCCTGCGATATGCCAGCGCGCTGACGACCAACGCCAGCGAATTGGCAAGAAAGGCAAGAGCGTTCGTTGACCGCGACGTAATCTTGATCCCGAATGGGATTGATGTCGAATGTTTTAAACCGATGCCGAGGAATGAGGGGTTGGCAGAGGCACTGGGATTGGTTGATGAAAGGATGAAAGAGGAAAGAAGCCCCGTGATTGGCTTTGCAGGAGAGTTAAGAGAGAAAAAGGGACTGCAAGCCCTCTTGAGTGGCTACGCACAGGTCAACAAGAAGCATTCCTCCGTTCTGCTGATTGTCGGTGAAGTGCGTGCGGGCGAAGATAAACAAGCCTTCGAGGAGATCCGCCGCGCGTCACCCGACACCCGTGTCATCGTCACCGGCCTTGTTTCCCACAAAGACATGCCTGCCTATTATTCGTTGATGGATGTCTTTGTCCATCCATCCCTGCGCGATGGAATGCCCAACGCCCTGCTGGAAGCCATGGCCTGCGGGAAAGCCGTCATTGCTACGCCTGTCGGCGGCGCAACGGATGTTTTGGAGGATGGAAAGAACGGATTATTTGTCAACGCCAATGATGCAAATAGGTTGGCAGAGGAAATTCTGAAATTGTTAGATGAGCCTGAGAAGCGAACAATTCTGGGCAAAAGTGCGCGAGAATCAATCATGGAAAGATTTACGCCGGAGAAGGAATTGGAAGTGAATTTGAATGTGTATAAAAGCCTTGGTTTATAGAAGGTCGGTGGTTGAGTAGGGCGAGTGTTCTTCTCGCCCATATCGAAACCACCAATAATGAAAAGGTCTCTTGTGACCTGGTGGTCTCGATACGACGGCGATGATTGAGTAGCCCTACAAGGAAGTATCGAAACTCGCTGCCTACTCGACCGCCGATGGCTGGATGAGACATTAGGAGACTCATGACAACTCTCTTTGACACAACCAAATCTGTGAAGTCCGAACTTAACAAACAAAAGTACATCGCTTCGGATGAAATCTCGACAATTGTGTATCTCGCACAGAAACTGGGCAAGCCGCTTCTGGCGGAAGGGCCTGCCGGTGTGGGCAAAACGGAACTTGCCAAAGCCATCGCAGGTGCGACCGGACGTGAATTGATCCGCCTGCAATGCTATGAAGGATTGGATGAGTCCAAGTCGTTGTATGAGTGGGAATACTCCAAGCAGTTGCTGTACACGCAGTTGTTACGCGACAAGTTAAACGACACCCTCGGCAAGGCCGAATCGCTGGCCGAAGCCGCGGACAGATTGGCAAAAGAGGAAGATGTTTTTTTCTCCAACCGCTTCCTGTTGCAGCGTCCGTTGTTGAAGGCGATCTTGAGCGAACAGCCCACTGTGCTGTTGATTGATGAAATTGACCGCGCCGACGCCGAATTCGAGGCCTTCCTGCTCGAGCTGCTCGCCGAGGCGACCGTGACGATCCCCGAGATCGGCACGATCACGGCGACGCATCCGCCGATCGTGATCCTGACGTCGAACCGCACCCGCGATCTGCACGACGCCGTCAAGCGTCGCTGCCTGTATCAGTGGATCGACTACCCGACGCCGCAGCGCGAG
>JAKANW010000517.1 GCA_021823555.1 Chloroflexota bacterium | reverse complement strand
GCTGATGCTCGCGGCATCCCTGCGGCGGTGGCGGGCGGTGCCAGGGAAGAGCACCCCGCAAGTACATCGGGGTAGGCGAGCGGCGGCTCGCAATGACACAAATTTATGGAATGTATGGTAGAGAATTTCTTTTTGAAGTCAATAGCATATAAATTTAAATGGCAAGCGCCAGGGTGAGGGGGGCACCCTAGCGCTTGCCGATCAGAATAATACTATAAGGTCTTTTATCTGGCAAGGTTTTAAAACTAAGAATTTCCTTAAATTTTTGGGGGAGTGCCCCGGGTAGGAATCGAACCTACATCTAAGCCTTAGGAGTGCCTTGTTCTGTCCATTGAACTACCAGGGCGATGAGCAGATTATATCAAACAATCAAGCGCCATCATCCTTGGGCGGCGCGGTTGGGCCGTAATCCAGCACCTGCCGCACCTGGGTTGCGCCTTCGGGCGGACCAACGATGCCTTTCTCTTCCATTTGATCCACCAGGCGAGCTGAGCGCGTATACCCGATACGCAACCGCCTCTGCAACATGGAGACCGAGGCGCGCCCCTCGCGGCGTACGATGTCAATAGCTTCGCTCAAGAGCGGATCGCCATCTGTTTTTTCGATATCATCCCATAGGGGCGCTTGTTTAAGCGGGACGCCGGTGGGGATGCTATCAGCAGGCGTACCTGCCACCGCGTAAGAACTGGCACCTCCCGCCTGCACGCGCCAATATTCCACCAGCTTTTGGATTTCATGGTCGGAGACAAAAACCCCTTGCAGACGCACCGGGGCGGGTGCATCCGGCGCCTGGTAGAGCATATCGCCGCGGCCGAGCAGGCGCTCAGCGCCAGGCTGGTCGAGGATGACGCGGCTATCCGTGTTGGACGCGACCGCAAAGGCGATGCGGGCCGGGAAGTTGGCTTTGATCAGGCCCGTCACCACGTCCACGGAAGGACGCTGCGTAGCCAGGATCATGTGGATGCCGGTCGCACGCGCCAGTTGGGCCAGGCGCGTAATGGTTCGTTCGGTTTCGTCCGGGGCGATCAACATCAGGTCGGCCAACTCATCAATGATAATGACCAGGTTGGGCAACTTCTTGTTTCCCTGCAACTGGGCACGGACGTTGTAATCGGTGATGTTGCGCGCACCGGCCTTGGCAAACTCGTGGTAGCGCTTATCCATCTCGCGCGTCATCCATTGCAGTGCGCCGATGACGCGTTCCATCTCCACCACCACCGGGCCAAGCAAATGTGGGACGCCGTTATAACCGGTCAATTCCACGCGTTTGGGGTCAACCAAAACCAATCGCAACTCGTCGGGCGTGTTGTGCAAAAGAAAGCACGTAATAATGGCATTCACACAAACCGATTTACCGGAACCGGTAGTGCCTGCGATCAACAAGTGCGGCATGGCATCCAGGTTGCCCATAATGGGATGCCCGGATACATCCTGTCCGAGCGCGAAGCTGAGCGCCTTTCGATTGCGCTGGAAGGTTTCGCTCTCGACCACATCCCGCAGCGAGACCAGCGTCATCTCGTCGTTCGGCACCTCGATGCCCACGTAACTATGACCAGGTACCGGGGCCTGGATGCGGATGCGGGGCGCGGCCAGCGCCAACGCCAGGTCGTCGGACAGGGAGGCAATCTTGCTGACGCGTACGCGCGTACGCGCACCGCCTCGGCCCTCGACGAAGAGCGGTTCCACGCCAAACTGGGTAACCGTCGGCCCGCGGCTGATCGCCACCACCTGCGCGGGCGCACTGAATGAGGCCAGCGTATCTTCGATCAAACGGGCGCGCTGCTGGATGAAATCCTCGTTGATGGATGGGGCATTGCCCGCGTCGAGGATGTCGTGGATCTGCGGCAGGCTCCAGTGGACGACGGTCGCGCCGCTGGTGGTGGTGACAACTGCCGGCACAGTGCTGGCCGGCGTCTGTGGGAGGGCAGGTTGGGCAGTTGGGTCGAGGGGGGTGTATCCGTTTTGGGCAACGGAAGCAGTTTCGGGCGCGGCCGGATGCGTCGCTTTTCCAAGCAGGGAACGCAGCCGGGCAATCAACGGGCCGAGCCAGCGGAATAATTCCTGCACGGTGATGTCGAGCGTCATGGCCAGCGCAATAATGAACCAACCCAGCAGGGCTATCATCGCGCCTGCGCCGCCCAGACTGATCCACAGCAGGCGCTGGAACAGGCTGCCAAAATAGCCTCCGCCAGCACCGGCGAGCGCCACGGCCTGGGCAGTATCAATAGTGGCAACGAAAGCATGCAAGACGGTCAGCAGCCAGAGGAAGAGGAGGATGCTGCCTACGGCGCGCTCGAGCGAGAGCGGGGGAATGCGTTCGATCTTGCGGAAGACCAGCCACAGGCCAAAGACCAGCAGGCCAAGCGGTAACACATACACCCCCCAGCCAAAAATCTGCGACAGGAAGAAAATAGTCCCACCGATCAGAACGCTGCGGTGGGCTGAAATCAGGCCCAGCAGGATCAACGCGCCGATGGCTGAAAGCGTGATCCCAATCACATCCAGGCGGCGTTCGGGAGAGAGCGTGTCCCACCACGAAAGGGCAGGAGGAGGCGGTTCGAGCGTTTTGCGGGAGGATTTGCCGCGCGTTTGTCCCTTCGAGGAAAGGATTTTCCCCTGCGGCTTGCCGGTCTTTTTAGGGGGAGAGGCGGGTTTCTTGAGCGGCATGGGAGGAATACAGACGACGGAGTCATTATAGCACAAATGGTCTGTTTCTCTTTAAGGTACAATTACCTGATTTTCGATAAGGATGACACTTTGTTTGAAATTCTCTTTTTGGGCACATCTGCTTCTGCGCCTTCGGCCAAGCGCGGCCTATCCGGTCAGATCGTTTCCCATAACGAATACCGGTTTTTGATTGATTGCGGCGAGGGCACGCAACGGCAAATTTTGCAATCGGGCATCGGCTTTAAACGGTTGACGCGCGTTCTGCTCACACACGGCCACCTCGACCACATCCTCGGTCTCGGCGGGCTGCTTTCCACGTTTTTACGCTGGGAAGCGATTGATGAGCTGGAGATCTACGGCGGGCGTTCGACTCTCGACCGAGTCAACGACCTGTTGTATGACGTGGTGCTGCGCGGCAACCAGCCGCCGATGCCACTGCGCATGAACGAGATCAAGCCGGGTATCTTCTTCGAGACGGAAGATTTCGCGCTGACGGCTTTTCCCGTGACGCACCGCGGGCCGGACTGTCTCGGCTATCTGTTCGAGGAAAAGCCCCGCCGTCCCTTCCTGGCTGAGAAGGCGGATGAACTCGGCGTGCCGTTCGGTCCTGAACGCCGGGAGTTGGTCGCTGGCCGGGCGGTGACCCTGCCCGATGGCCGCCGCGTCACGCCGGACGAGGTGCTGGCTCCGCTTCAGCGCGGGACCAAGTTCGTGGTGGTGGGTGACGCCGGGCGGACGGACGACCTGCTCGAGGTGTGCAAGGATGCGGATGGGCTGGTCATCGAATCTACCTACCTGGACGAAGAAGCCGATATGGCAAAGCAGTTCTCGCACCTGACGGCCCGCCAGGGCGCGGAGCTGGCCGTTAGGGCGGGAGTCAAACAACTGATTCTGACGCATATCTCGCGACGTTACCGCGAGAAAGATGTGTTGGCCGAGGCCCAGTCCGTCTTTCCCCATGCGGTGGTGGCGCGTGATTTCGACA
>JAKANW010000516.1 GCA_021823555.1 Chloroflexota bacterium | reverse complement strand
CTGGCCCGTGGGAATTGTAATTACCACATTGCAATAGCGTCGGCAATTCGCCCTGTTGATTGAAAACACCCTCCCAGTTCGGGAGGGTGTTTCGTGTAAAGTACCCTTCAGGGTATAATTTCAGTGCCGAAGGAGGGAATTGAACCCTCATGCCCTTCCGGGCACACGAGTTTGAGTCGTGCGCGTATGCCAGTTCCGCCACTTCGGCCAGTTCGCAAAATGAATTTTGCGGTACTGACACAGTATAACAAACCATCTCTAACAAGGTCAAGGTAAGGCGGAAAACATTCCGCCCCACGAAAAACATGAAACTCGGAATCATCGGTCTGCCCCAATCTGGAAAAACCACGATCTTCAACGCGCTGACGCGCAACAACACCCCCACCACCGCCTCGGCCGGACGCATCGAAGTCCACCAGGCAGTGGTGGACGTCCCCGACCCGCGCGTGGACAAACTCTCGGCGATGTTCAAGCCGAAGAAGACCATCTATGCCAAGGTGGCCTACGCCGACATTGCCGGGCTCGAATCGGGCGCGGCCAAAACGGGCATCTCCGGCCAGTTGTTGAACACGCTCGCGCAGATGGAAGCCTTCATCCACGTGGTGCGCTGTTTCGCGGACGAGAACGTGCCGCACCCCTCGGGCAGCGTGGACCCCGCGCGGGATGTCTCCTCGATGGAGACCGAACTCCTGCTCAACGACCTTGTCGCCGTGGAACGTAAACTCGAAAAACTCGTGGACGAACGCCGCAAGGGCGGCACCGACAAGACCCTCAACGCGCGTCAAAGCGAACTATTCGAGAGGCTGCACAAGACCCTTTCCGACAACAAACCCCTGCGCACGATGGAATTCAATCACGAGGAACAGAAGGAACTCGCCTCGTACGGACTGCTGACGCGCAAGCCGATCCTGACCGTGTTCAACCTCGGCGAGGGACAATCGGCCCCGGCGGTGACGCTCGACCACGAATCCGTTGCGATGCAGGGCAAACTCGAAATGGAGATCGCCCAGTTGAGTCCCGAAGATGCGGCGGTGTTCATGCAGGAATATGGCATCGAAGAGCCCGGCCTCAACCGCATGATCCGCCTCTCGTACGACCTGCTGAAACAACAATCCTTCTTCACGGTCGGCGAGGACGAGGTGCGCGCGTGGACCGTTCTGCGCGGGGCGAATGCGCAGGAGGCGGCCGGGGTGATCCACACCGACTTGCAGAAGGGATTCATCCGGGCGGAGGTGGTGGCCTACGACGACCTCATCAGCCTCGGGTCCATGAATGAAGCGAAGGCAAAGGGGAAGTTCCGGCTCGAAGGCAAGGAATATCCGGTCAAGGATGGGGATATCTTGCACGTTCGTTTCAACGTATAACCGCAAGGTTGTACGTTTTTGTTTCGGTGAGGAGGTTCCCATGTTTGCAAACCAGTTTCGCAATCGAATGTCCCTCGCCTTGAGCGTGGCGCTGCTGTTCGTGCTGTCCTGTTCGATCTCGGTCGGCGGAACCGCGCCCACGAGCCAGCCCGCATTCGATCCGACGAAGGCCGCGTTGGAATTGCAGGCCACACAGATGGCGATGCAATTAACGCAGGCGGCGTTGAGCGCGCCGCAGCCACAGCCGACCCAGCCGCCGTTACCGACCCAGCCTCCGGCGCAGGTGGCTCCAACGGATATCCCGCCAACCGCCACGCCGGATTTGACGGCGCGCATGAAGAGCGCGAAGATCCTGGTCTACGAAAATACCGACGAGCGCAACATCGGTCTGTGGATCAAGGAGGCGCTCGACAATCTGGGGTTGACATACACACACACCGGCTCGTACAGCGGGCACTTCATGGAATACCTGAACTCCGGCACGATCTATGACCTGATCATCGTGGGCGCGGAGGATAAGGACATCATCTCCGGCGAGTTTTGGGATGTGATCAACACCCGCCTCACCCGTGACAAGGCCGCGTTGATCGTGGAGATCTGGTACCTCGACCGCGAAGCTAACGGCCCGATCAGCAAGGTGATGGGCCAGTGCGGAATTCGCTATTCCCGGGATTATGACCTGGCCGAATCCATCTACTGGTGGGTTCCCACGCACCCGATCTTCAATGAACCCAACACGGTCCTGCCGTTGATCCATTACAGCCGCTTCTGGGCCGCGCAGACCGGAGACAAGATACGGCTTGGCTCGGGCGGCGATGCGATCCTGCTGGCGGGAACGCAGGTGAATTCCTCCAGCGACGGCGGCGTGCTGGCGGTCTGTATGCAGGGGCGCATGATCTTCCAGACCTTCTCAGACCACGATTATCACGAGGAGGATGTCGTTCCGCTTTGGGAGAATTACATTTACAATACGCTCAAAGCGCGTTTTGCGGCGATGCCGTAAGATATTCACCGCGAAGATTCTTTGAAACGCGAAGAATGCCTCCGCGCAATTCAAAAGCCTTCGCGGTAAAAAATACAGAGGTTCATCCATGACTTACAAATTATCCCGCTGGTCGCTCGATGATCTTTTTCCCGGCATGGACAGCCCGGAGCTGGAAACCGCCTTCGATAAGATCGAGGAGCAGGTGACCACCTTCGAGGGCGTGCGCGGAAAACTGCGCGCCGACATGCCCGCCGATGAGTTCATGCACATCCTCAAGGTTTCCGAGGAGACCGCCCGCATCGTCAACAAACTGGACGCGTTTGCGGGTCTCTCCTTTGCGTCCGACACCCAGGACCAATCCGCGCAGACGCTGCAGAGCCGCGTCCAGCAGTTCATGGCCGACATGGCGAACCGCACGCTGTTCTTCAGTCTGTGGTGGAAAGGTCTCGACGACGCGAGCGCAAAGCGGCTGATGGATGCCGCCGGCGATGATCGTTACTACCTCGAAGCCTTGCGCAATTTCAAGCCATACACGTTGAGCGAAGCCGAGGAGAAGGTCATCAACGTCAAGGATGTGACCGGCGCGAGCGCGCTGGTCAACCTGTACGATTCGATCACGAACCGCTACGTGTTCAAACTCAAGGTGGAGGGCAAGGTCAAGGAATTGACGCGCGGACAGTTGATGGGCTACGTCTACAGCCCGGATGCGAAGATGCGCGCAAAGGCCTACCAGGAACAGTTCCGCGTCTACGGGCAGGACGGCCCCATCCTCGGTCAGATGTATCAGACGCGCGTGCGTGACTGGCACAACGAGGGCGTCGGCCTGCGCAAGTTCAAAAGCCCCAACTCGGTGCGCAACCTGATGAACGATATTCCGGATGAGGCCGTGGACGCCTTGCTCGACGTCGCGCGGAAAAACGCCCCGGTCTTCCAGCGTTTCTTCAAACTCAAAGCAAAAATGATGGGCGTCAAGAGGTTGCGCCGCTATGACATCTACGCCCCGCTGGCCGCCTCCTCGAAAAAATATCCGTTCCCGAAGGCCGCCGAGATGGTGCTGGATTCGTTCAATGGCTTCCTGCCCGAATTCGGCAAACTGGCGAAACGCGTCTTCGACGAGAACCACCTCGACAGCGAGATCCGCAAGGGCAAACGCAGCGGCGCGTTCTGCGCGAGCATCGTCCCCGAGATGACGCCCTACGTGCTGGTCAACTATCAGGGCAACGCGCGCGAGGTCGCCACGCTGGCGCACGAACTCGGGCACGCCATCCACGCCATGCTGGCTTCGCATCACACGGTGTTCACGTTCCA
>JAKANW010000515.1 GCA_021823555.1 Chloroflexota bacterium | reverse complement strand
GACCTTCGGGACGGTTCCGACCCAAATGAAACACACCCAATTGAAATGCTACCGGTCCTACGGATTCTTGACCGTCACCTGGATGACCGCCGTATCCATACGCTGGTCGGTGTGGACGACAACCAGCTGCACGGCATACAGCCCATTGAGTCCGCTCGTATCCCATTTCCCCAGGATGCCATCTTCCACAGGCGTGTGCATGTCCTCGCCCACCTGCACCCAATCCTGCGGGTTCAATCCCTGTCCCACCTGGATGCGATAATAGTCAAAGTCCGCGCCTGAGGCGGTGCCGACGATCTGCACCACGCCATTGACATCCATAAACATGCCCGGCGCGGTGATGTGTACATCCGGGTTGACCGTTGGCGGCTGGATGGCGTCGTACGAGTCAGGCGGCACCGGCAGGCCTGCCGCCTGTGCCCAGGCTTTCGCCTCCGGCGGCACGATCATGTAGACGCGCTTCTCCACGAACTGCGGCGGCGTGAAGACGGTTGCCAGGAAACCCGTCTCACGATTGACCTGGTAGGAGCGATACAACGTATCGGTCTGGGTGGGTTCGCTGCCGTCCAGGAACACCTCGCTGACGATATTCGGGCAATCGGCGGTTGGCAGCAGTCCCGAAGGGTCACACACGTTCAGCACCGACACACCAGATGGCACCGACCAGCCGCCGCGCGGCAGGTCGCGGCTGGCAAGCTGCATCAACGCGTTCCATAACACGGCCGGTAAATGTGGCGAGACGTTGGCCCCATCTGCATACGTACCGGTCCAGACCGCTGCCACCCGCGAGGGTGTATATCCCACCGTCCAGGCATCGCGGCCATCCTGCGTCTCTCCCAACTTTGCGCCAACCGGGCGGCCGATCTCCAGCACGTTCGGATTACCCAGGCTCGGCCAGCGGGCCGGTTCGTCGCTCAGCACGTTCGTGATCAGGTAGGCCAGTCCGGGCATGACCACCGGCTGCGCTTCGGGCGTGGACCAATCCAACCAGGTGGAATGGTCGGCGGCTTCCACGCGCAGCACGGTCACGGGCGTGAACTTATCGTTCAGGCGCTGTCCATAATACACACCCTGCGTGGCAAACACGCCGTACGCACCGGCCACGTTCAACAGATTGAGCGGCGCGGTCAACGACAGCCCAAACGAGGCTACGATTCTGGATACGTTCTCGCTGCCCATCTGCTTCATCACCACGGCGGCAGGTACACGGTAATCGTTGGCCAACGCAATCCGCAGGCGCAGCGGCCCGTGATATTGGCCATCGAAATTTTCGACATCCACCTGGCCGGGGATATCCCACACCAGCGAGGCGGGACTCATTCCGCGCGTGAAGGCTGTCAGATAGGTGAACGGGGTCAGGAGGGAGCCGGAGCTGTGCGCCGTTAAAAGAGGCGTTTCCTGTCCCCGGCGCGATTCACCCACCACCGCCAACACCTGGCCGGTAGTCGGGTCGAGGATGACCGCGCTGGACGAGGCGTCTGCCACGGTCACGCCCGGCGGCAGGGATGGGAGCAGGCGCGCCGAGTCGCAATTTGTGTCTGGGTCGGGCGCGCCTTCCAGCCGCGCGGCATAGACGGCGGTGACGCAGGAGGCTTGCTGCTGCAAATCGTAGTCGAGGCTGGTGAAGATCGTCAGGCCGCCGCGCTCGATGCGGGCGCGCGGGAAACGGGAATCCAATTGGGCCAGGACCAAATTCACGAAGGCCGCGGCAGGCTGGGGTTCGGCAGGAGCCGGGCGTCCCACTCCAACGGATTCGGTCAGGGCAGCCGTCGCGTCCTCTTCCGTGATCAGTCCGAGCGCCTGCATCTGCTGGATGATATCGCGGCCGCGTCCCAGGGCTACATCTGGCGCATCCAGCGGGTTGAGACTGGGCGTCTGGCTGACCGCCGCCAGGATGGCCGACTCGGCCAGGTTCAGTTCGCTGGCCGGTTTGCCGAAGTAGAGGCGGGCGGCGGCGTCCGCGCCGAAGGCGTAATGGCCGAAATCAGCCGAGTTGAGATACCATTCCAAGACCTGCGTGCGGCCATACTGGGCCGTGATCTCCGCCGCCAGGATGCGCTCACGCAGGGCGCGATGCAGGGAGGCCGGTTCATCGTAGAGCAGGAGATCAAAGGCGAGTCGCTGGGCGATGGTGGGATGCAGGTCGGGATTTTCCCAGCCGTTGATGGCATAGCCGGAGTGCTGCCAGAAACCGGGGTCGGCCAGCATGACCACCGCCTCGGCCAATGCCCTGGGCAGGTGCTGGGGATTCTGCTCACTGAGCGGCACATAGCCGCGCGGCGAGGGATCGGGCGCAAAGTTGACCAGCAAGTGCTGGCCGGTGCGGTCGTAGATGCGCGTGGGCTGGAGCAGGAGTCCATCCGGCGGGTTGAGCAAGCGCGGCAGGATTTCCACCGAGGGCAGGCCGCGCGTCAGGTCGGCGTAGGTGAAGGCCGCCAGCAGGATCAGCGCGGCCAGGATGAGGGAGACGATCATCCCCACAGTCAGCAGCGCGCTGCGGCGGCGGTCCTCCGTCTTACGGATTTTGGAGAGGCGCCGTTCGCGGCGGGCGCGCAGGATGGGGGTGGTATGCTGCATGGGATAATTGTACTATGCCCAAGCCTTCTCCTTTTTCACGGGGAGGGTATAATTTTTGGGCTCTCCCGTTTTTATCGGGGGACATCCGCAGATTTCGCAGATTACGCAGAAAAAATCTGTGAAATCTGCGTAATCTGTGGACAGATCCTGGTCTTTCCCGTTAAAGGCCGAAGGGCCAATTTTTGTAATCGAATCACAACACAGAAGGAGGAGATGTGAGCCAAGACAACACCCCGATGCTTACCGAACAGGAAAAACGAATACTGAAACAGGTCAGCCTGGGAATGACCAACCAGCAGATCGCTCGAATGTTTGAAATCAAGGAAAGAACGGTAGAGTATCACCTGGGGGAAATCTTCAAGAAACTCAACGTCACCTCTCGTACGGCAGCCGCCATGAAAGCTGAACAAATGGGGATTCTGAACGGACCGTAACGGGCTGTGGATTTCCACAGTGGACACCGCTATCCCAACTCAGTACACTGTGAAAGTCAACTCGTCCAGAACCCTGAAAGGAGAATACAAAATGAAACGCAAGACACTGGCGATCCTGGGGGCCATCGTGGCTGTGCTCACCCTGGTCCTGTTTGTCCTCCAGGCGCAAAGCGCATCTGCTCGAAATATCACACTCAAAGAAATCCTCTTCCCACAAATTGCTCCGGCCCAAGTCGGTCAAGTCACACCTATCGTGACCGAATCTGTGGAACCAACAGCCACTGTGTTCCCCGAAGGGATGTCCAATCCGCCGACAACAGAAACTAATCTTGCTACGATCAATCCTAACCAAATGGAAAAAAACGAGGCCGTGATTGAAACTGCAAAACCTTTAATCGAGAAAGCAGAGAATGCTTATTTAACTCCTGGCTGGTTACACATCTCTTCGAAGGTGGAATCCTTTTTCTCCGAGTCCACTACCCTGCCAGATGGTTCTCCAGTTCCTACCGAATGGCAAGATGACAATTGGACTCTTTTAGATGAAAACGGATATGCTCTGCAATATGTTGGTTACACGGACACCGGTATTCCCGCAACTTCTCAGATCGTAATATTCAAAGATGGAATTTGGACCAATATCACGGTTGGAGTTGGATC
>JAKANW010000514.1 GCA_021823555.1 Chloroflexota bacterium | reverse complement strand
TGCTTGGGGAATGGTGGCGTATCGAGGAGCGGATGCAAAGCTTGGGTGCGCTCCTCGAACGCCGCTTCGCGCGTGACAACTCAGCGGAGGGCTCGGCCCGATTCATTCGCGGCTTCCTGACCGCCTCCCTGCTGTTCTGCGTCGGCCCGATGACCATCCTCGGCTCCATCCTGGACGGCCTAACCGGCGATTTCAATTTGCTAGCGGTCAAGTCTATATTGGACGGTTTCGCCTCCCTAGCCTTTGCATCCACGTTGGGCGTGGGCGTACTGTTTTCGTCCCTCACCATTCTGGTCTTTCAAGGCGGTCTCAGCCTGGCGGCGGCGCACTTCGGCGCGGCCGCGTTTAGTTCGGGGCTATCAATGGCTGCCCAAGACGCGATTCGAAACGACCCGCGCGTCCTCGAGATGACCGCCACAGGCGGCGTGATCCTTATGGGGCTGGCAATCAGCAGCCTGTTGGAGATCAAGCCGATTCGGGTGGGCAACTTCTTGCCAGCGCTGGCCGTTGCCCCATTGATCGTATGGCTTCTGTCGCTCATCCAAAAATAAACTTTGATACCGGCAACAAAAAGAGGACGCTCTAGCGAAGGAGCGTCCTCTTTCATTACAAATATCCAACCGCCAAACTACTTGATGCCCATCTCCGTCAGCGCGGCGTTGATATCCGATTGGAAGGTGGAAATATCCTGTGCGCCCTCGATCAACTGCGTCTTGGTCTGGCCGTTGACCACGTAGGAAAGAATGAAGGAAGGCGTGGCTTTGACTCCGGCGGCAGCGCCATCCGTTCCATCCTGCGTAACGCGGCTCGCAAACTTGCCGCTGCTCATGCAGGAGTTGTACTGCGTCATGTCCAGGCCGATCTTTTGGGCAAAGGTGGACAAACGGGCATTGCTAAATGCGCCCACGTTCTCGCCGGTCTGGTTGGCAAATAGAATATCGTGCATTTCCCAGAATTTACCCTGGTCGCCGGCGCAATAGGCAGCTTCGGCAGAGGCCTGCGACTCAGCGCCGATGAAACCGCCAAAGGAGCGGTAAACGAACCGCACCTGACCCGTAGTGACAAAGTCCTGGATCAGCTGGTCTTCGGTCTTTTCGTGGAACTGGCGGCAATACGGGCATTGGAAATCAGAGTATTCGGTGATCGTGATGGGAGCATCCGCCTTGCCAAGAGAGTTATCGTTAACGTCCGGCAGACTGCGCGGCGTTGGAACGGTGGGGTTATACGGATGCAGCATTTCATTGATCGTTGGTCCGAGGAACAAACCAAAAATGACAAGCACTCCCAACGTAACCAAACCGATACTGATCCAGCGGTTGCGCTGCTGCTCACGGACGCGCTTCTCGCGCATTGCCTGGCGTTTGCTCATTCCCTGTTCGTTAGGCATAAGATTTCAGTGTCTCCTTTTTAAGTCGTAAGTGGCGGGATTGTGCCACGTTAGATTTGATTTGTCCAGAAGGAAAAGGCCGCGCTTATTATTCCTTAACCTGTTCATCCAGCCACTGGATGTAGGTTTTGAACACCTCGGCTTTTTCCGGCTCGTTGTGCGGCTCGTGATACAAACCATCAAAGCGTTTCAACGTCACCAGGTTTGGCGGCGCGAGGCGGGCAAATTCCTCGCTCCCCTTCGGGAAGGCGATCTGGTCCGCCGAACCATAGACCAACAGGATGGGAACCGATAATTGCGCTGCGTGCGAAAATACCAAATCCGTAGCCTGCAATCCGGCGCGCCCAAACGCGGTCGTGACTTTATCATGCACCAGCGGGTCGCTGACGTAGGCCTTCACCACCTGCGGGTCGCGGCTGATGTGATTGGCGTTCAACTCGCTCGGCATGGTGATGGTCGGTGCGACCGCGCCCAAAATACGGGCCAGCACCAGTTTGGCTTTCTGCTCGTGAATCGCGGTGCGCAGACCGGGTGAGGAAATGATCATGCCCTTCACATCGGGTTTGCGCGACAGACTGTACGCGAGCGAGAGCAATCCGCCCAGGCTGTGACCGTAAATGAAGCGCGGCGCCGACGGGTAACGCCCAGGAACAGCGCGCACAAAATCATCAATATCCTTGAAATAGGCTTCTAGGGAAGGCGTATGTCCGCGCGGCCCGCCCGATTTCCCGTGCCCGCGCAGGTCAAAACCGAGCAAGGCGTAACCCGCCTCTGACAAGGCCGCGCCTACGTGCGCGTAGCGTCCGCTGTGCTCACCCAATCCATGCACCAGGCAAACCGCTCCCTTGAGGTCGCCTTCCGGCGCCCAGCCCTGGGCAAACATCGACACTCCGTCAAACGATTTCCACTCCCATTCAAAGGTCTTCATATCATCCTCCTTTCAAGTTGTACTACTGAGACTTGACCTGAAACTCACAAGCCGGCGCACCCACTGCCCGGCATGACACTTCGGTCACGTCGAACTCGCGGCGGGTGGCCCAATGCAGGGCTTCGCGCATCAGCCCAATAGTCAGCCAGCAGATCGGCTCGGCCTCATGCTGTCCGGCCGCGGCTGGGCTGGCATGGTCCACCAGCAACAAGTCCAAGTCAAGAGTATGAACGGTCAAGTCGCCTGGCTTAGTGGCATACAAACGCGCCAGCAGATCCAGTGCGGGTTTGGGATGTGCGGTCGTCGCCAGCCCGCGCACAAGAGGGATTTGAGCGCGCAGGGCCAACGGCGCCTGATCCAGCAGGTTGCCCCAAAATTGGGCACCCACCCGCAAAAGGATGCCGCGTGCGCCGCGCCCGTAATAGGTGCGCAAGGCGCGTTGCAGTCCGGCATACGCTTCGCCCGCGGCTACCGCGTCGAACTTGCCGATGGCCTGCCGGTCGGCCCACTCCACCGGCAATTCCGCCATTTTGAGAATCACCTGCAAATTGTCGATGCCAGATTCTTCCGCGATCGTTTCGGCAAACAGGCGCAAGAGGCGGGGTGAAAATTCGATGGACATAAAGTCAGATGGATGGAATATCGAAAGTGTACACCGGATATTGCTCGCCTGTGCGCGTGAAACCCAATTGCTGATAGAGCGCCAGGGAAGCGCGGTTGTCGCTCTGTGTGTTGACCGTGATGTAATTGACAGCGCGCCAGCGCATCTCCAGAATGAGGTCCGAGACTAGCGCTTTGCCCAAACCGAGCCGCTGCGCCTCTTTTCGGACCGCCAAGCGGGCGAGGTGTGCCCCGGTCGAATGCCCCGTGGAAAGTTGATAGCCCAACAGGCGGCCATTGGCCTCCACCACTTTAGCAGAGACCGAAGCGGAATACGCGCGCTCGAGCATATCGAGCGAGTTGTGCCAGAACGGGCCGAACGCGTCGAGGTCCACCTCAGCCACCGCAGGCAGGTCGTTGACCGTGAGGGGACGGATGTAAAACTCGGAGGACAAACGCGGCATGACGATGGGCCGTCCCCTCCATTCGAGCAGGACGATGGACTGGAACTGCTGGAAGGCAGCCTGGATAAGCAGCCGCTGGAACCAATCCTGCCGGACAATGGCCGCCGCCACCGCGCCGCCGCGTTGGGCAACCTCACGCTGCGCCGACTCCCATAAAGCGGGCCAGGCCCACCCCGGCGCGACTGTTCCGTTATGGGCGAACAACCGAATCCACGCCACCCCAGGCGTATCCGGCGGACAGGCCAGAGCAGCGATGATACGCTTGTTATCCTCGAGCACCCAGAAGTACGGCG
>JAKANW010000513.1 GCA_021823555.1 Chloroflexota bacterium | reverse complement strand
CCTTGACGCGGGTTTTTGTTCGTGATATTCTTCACGCCTTAGACCGACTGGTCAGTCTACTGCCATGACAACAAGCTCCCCCTCCCAAGAAACCCGCGAACGCATCCTCGAAGCGGCGGTCAATGTCTTTGCCAGTAAGGGCTACCACGACACCAAAGTGGATGACATCGTGACCGAGTCCAACACGTCCAAAGGCTCGTTCTATTTCTACTTCCCCAGCAAGCAGGACATTTTCCTCGCCCTGGTGGATACCTTCGCGGACCTGCTCGAAGGCCGCCTGCTGAACCGCCTCTCGCAGGAACCCAGCGGCATGGCGCGCATGGACACCGCCCTGCGCATTTGCCTCGAGACGTTCGGCCAGTATCGCGGGCTGGCAAAGATCGCCCTCGTGCAGGCCACAGGTCTTGGCACGGCCTTCGAGGAGAAACGCCGCGCCGTCAATGACCGCTTCATCGGCATCATCAAAGAGAATCTCGACCAAGCCGCGGCCGATGGAAGCATCCCAGCGCTGGATACGAACGTGGCCGCGGTGGCGTGGATGGGCGCGCTGAACGAGATCGTCATGCGCTGGGTGCACACGGGTCAACCCGACCCTGAGGCTGCTCTGCCCGCCCTGAGGCGCTTGCTGCTTCAAAGCGTGGGCGTGAGCGCAGAGAAGATACAGCAGTTGGAAGCAAACAAATAATCAGAAGCGATCCGTGGTTGAGTAGGGGACGCTCGTCCGCCGTATCGAAACCAACGGATAGCTTGCAAACACAAGCATTATCTTGAAACCATTGCAACATCCCAAGGTCAATCGGGTGGACAAACAACCCGTATGCCAAAATTTTTTGAAGGAGCAATTCCATATGTCTCGTGTTCGTCTCTTGTTTGTGATCGTTATCGCCGCGTTGATCGCTGCGGCCTGCGCGCCTGCCAGCCCGACGAATCCGCCCGCGACGGCCGCACCCGCCACGGCGTCCGCGATCGAAGCGCCCGCCGCGCAGCCTGTCACCTTGAAGATCGCCGTCCTGCCCATTATCGACACACTGCCGATGTACGTGGCCCAGCAGGAAGGTCTGTTTGCCAAGCATGACGTGAACGTGGAGTTCGTCCCAGTCGCCTCCGCCCCCGAGCGTGACCAATTGCTGGCCGCGGGCCAGGCCGATGGCGCCATCAATGAAACGCTAGCGGTAATGTTGTTCAACAAAGAATCCGTGCAAATGCAAGTGGTGCGCTATGCGTTGGTTCCCAGCGAGGGACACGCACACTTTTTCATTTTGGCTTCGGGCAAGAGCGGTATCACCACGCCGGACGGTTTGAAAGGCGTGGATATCGGTGTGTCACAAGGCACCGTGATCGAGTACGTCACCGACCGTTTGCTGGAAGCCGCAGGCTTGAGCAAAGATGAGATCAAGACCATCGCCGTGCCGAAGATTCCCGACCGTATGTCCCTGCTGGCTTCGGGCGAACTGAAGGCGGGCGTCATGCCTGACCCGCTGGCGTCGCTCTCCATGCAACAGGGCGCGGTAAATGTGCTCGACGATTCAAAGCACCCCGAATATGGTTTCAGTGTGATTTCGTTCCGCAAGGCCGTCATCGACGCCAACCCGGAGGCCATCAAGGGTTTTCTATCCGCCATCGAGGAAGCCTCCACGTTGATCAACGCCGACCCGACGAAATTCAACAACGTGCTGAGCGAACAGAAACTCGTGCCTGAACCGTTGATCGGCAAGTTCCAGGTGCCGCCTTTCCCCACCGCAGGCGTGCCGACCGAGGCTGAATGGGCCGACGCACTGGCCTGGGCAAAGGAAAAAGGCATGTTGAGCGCGGATGTTTCGTACGCGGATTCGGTCAATAGCTCGTTGTTGCCGTAACTCTAGACGGTTCCCGTTATAATACCCTCTCCCTCATCCCCAGCCCTTCCCCCGCAAGGGGACGAGAGTCCCCTCTCCCCGTGGGAGAGGGTTAGGGTGAGGGAGAGTCTTTTTATGATCCACATTCGCAACCTCACCTTCGGTTATCCCCACTCGACTCCCATCTTCCAAAATTTCAACTGGACGGTTCAACGCGGCCAAACGTGGGCGGTGCTTGGACCCTCGGGCTGCGGCAAGACCAGCCTGCTCTACCTGCTGGCGGGTCTGACTCAACCCCAAAGCGGCTCCATAGAAATTGACGGACAGCCGCTCACGCGTCCGCGCCCACGCACAGGCTTGATCCTGCAAGACTATGGTCTCCTTCCCTGGGCAACCGTCCGCCAGAACGCGGAGCTGGGATTCAAGGTCTGGAAGTTTTACGGCCCTGATGGGACACACGCCCCGCGTGACCACTCCACCGGCCGCGACGTGACGGCCTGGCTGGAACGTCTCGGCATGGCACAGTTCGCGGACAAATATCCGACCCAGATCTCGGGCGGGCAACGTCAACGCGCCGCCATCGCGCGCACGCTTGCCCTGCAGCCTGACCTGCTCTTGATGGACGAACCGTTCTCCTCACTCGACGCGGTCATCCGCGAAGACTTGCAGTCGCTGACCCTCGAACTATGCGCCGAACAAAATCTGACGCTGGTCATGGTCACGCACGCCATAGAAGAAGCGGCGATGATGGGTCAACACATTTTGCTGCTGGACATGCCACCAAATAAAGCGCCGCGCGTCTTCGAGAATCCCAACGCGGGAACGGAGGAATATCGTCAAAGCAAGGAATATTTTGAGTTGTGTAAATTATTGCGGGCGGAGATGAATATGCCCTCACCCCCGGCCCGGTCTTCGACCGTCCCAATTACAGGAGAGAGGGGAGGAAAAGCATGAAGCGGCGCGACGTTTTGCTTGCCGCACTTGGTTTGGCGATCATCTGGCAAGCGGCAGCCATGCTGTTAAACCGTCCCATTTTGCCGACGCCGGTGGTGGTGATTCAGGTATTCTTTGTCGAGTTGGGCAAGGGACTGCTAGATCACTTCATGGCATCGTTGTGGCGCGTGGTGGCGGGGACGGTACTGTCCGTAGCGGCGGCGGTCCCAGCGGGGTTGGCGATCGGCGGCTCGAAGACAGTCAATCGCATTTTCTCCCCCATCATTTATTTGCTGTATCCGATACCCAAAGTGGTGTTCGTGCCGGTCATTTTGCTGTTTCTCGGCATCGGCGACACGGCCAAGATCGCCATCATCTTTTTAATTCTCTTCTTCCAGATTGTGGTTCTCGTCCGCGACCAGGCCGCGGCTCTGCCTCCCCAATTATTACAAAGTCTGCGCAGTCTCGGTGCGGGGCGGCGGGCATTGTTCCGTTTTGTGTACCTGCCCGCCAGCCTGCCCGCCATCTTGACCGCGCTGCGCCAGTCCGTGGGGACGGCGGTGGCGGTGTTGTACATCGCCGAGTTGTTCGCCACCACGCGCGGACTGGGCTATTACATTTACTATGAAGGCAGCACGCTCTTGAACTATCCCGCCATGTACGCGGGTGTGATTGCCATGTCACTGTTGGGATTGGGATTATATTTTGCTGTGGATGGATTAGAACGCTGGCTGTGCCCGTGGAAGTTTGTGAGTTAAGGGTGGTCGAGTGCTGGTCTCGATACGCCCCTCAACGAGCATTCGAGGCTACTCGACCAGCGGGGTACTCAAGATAACATCACCCCCACCCAAAACAATAAACTGAACACCAGCGCGGTTTGACCTGTGCCAGCCAACGCGGCGTTGAGCGG
>JAKANW010000512.1 GCA_021823555.1 Chloroflexota bacterium | reverse complement strand
AGTTACTCAGAGAAGGAACTGGAAATCATTTCTGATGCCTTTGAACGATTTACAAAAATATGGGAACAGGAACGCGAGAAGATTCAAAAGAACATGTAGGGACACAGCGTGCCGCGTCCCTACCAATGGCATCATCAAATTTTATAGGAGTCGATCATGCTTGTAATCGCGAGCGACATTCATCTCGTTGACGGCACATGCGCCAAATCCATTTCGCCGAGCACTTTTCATCTTTTTGCAGATCGTCTGCGCCAAAGCGCGTATCAGGCCTCATGGCATAAGGACAATACATATCGTCCGATTGATGGCATTGACTTGATCTTGATGGGCGATATCCTCGACCCGTTGCATTCCACGCGCTGGCTCGATACAAAACCCGGCGACGCAAATTACGTCCGCCCGTGGACTGATCCGCTCAACGCGGCGCATGAAAATTACTGCAAATCCGTACCGCGCTGGATTCCAAAATTCTAATTGAAGGCATCCAAAAAGTTCGAAACTCGTATATTGGGTAAACACGTTTTAGCAGCACGGAGGAACCGTGGACGGTGAAGTTGTAATTGAGAAACTGGCAAAGACTTACCAGATCAAACAGCGCAAGGGACTCTTCAAGAGTGAAGCATCCAGTGTGGAGGCATTGAAGGATATTTCGCTGGAGATCAAGCCCGGTGAGGTCTTCGGCCTGCTCGGCCCAAACGGCGCAGGCAAGACCACCCTCATCAAATGCCTCACCACGCTCCTGCTCCCCACCGCGGGACGGGCAACCATCAACGGCTATGAGTTGACCAAACAGGATAACGCCATCCGCGCCACGGTAGGCTGCATGTTGATGGGCGAACGCGGTCTTTACTGGAAGTTGACCGGGCGCGAGAACCTGGTCTTTTTCGGCGCCTTGTACCACCTCAACCCCGCGGACAGAAAGAAGCGCGCCGAAGAGATCATTGCCCAACTCGGCCTCGGCGAGATCGCCGACCGTTCCGTGGAAACCTATTCGTCCGGGCAGAAGATGAAGCTGGCCTTTGCCAAGGCGCTTATCAACGACGCCCCGCTGTTGATCCTCGATGAACCGACCAACACGCTCGACGTCCCATCGGCGCACGAACTACGCGCGGTCGTGCGCGACCTGAACAACCAGGGCAAGACCGTCATCTACACCACGCACATCATGTCGGAGGCGGAGACGTTGTGCCACCGCGTCGCCATCGTGGATCGCGGCCGGGTGCTGGCACTCGGCACGGTGGACGAGTTAAAGGCCTCGGTCCAGAAAGAGGCGGTGATCCGCATCGAGGGGATCATCCCGTCGAAGGCAAGCCAGGCCGTCGAGAAATTGTCCGGCGTCAAACGCGCTGTCACCGCCGCCGTTAACGGCCACCAGCAATTGACGGTCGTGACCGACGACCCGGACAGCCTGTTGCCGCGCCTGATCGAAACGCTCAGGGCATACCAGGCTGTGATGCAGAAAATCGCGCCGGAAGAAATGACCCTGGAAGACGTGTTCATCGAACGGACGGGCCGTACGCTGGCCGACGACACGCGGGTGAAATAACATGTCCACGCCAGGTCACCCCACGCTCCAACAACAGTTCTCCGCCATGCTGGCCGAAACAAAACTGCGCATGATCAACATCACGCGTTATCCCGGCCAGATGGTGACCGAGATCGTTGTCCCGATTGTGCTGGCTTCAATGCCGATGCTATTGGGACGCGCCACCGCCGGCGCGAATGCCGCTTCGAACTTTGCGGCCAACACCGGCACGACAAACTACGTCGCTTACCTGCTGATCGGCTCGAACGTATTCACGCTGGTGTCGAACGCCTTCTGGCACATTGCCTACTGGCTGCGCTTTGAACAGGAGACCGGCACGCTGGAAGCCGTCTATCTCACGCCGACCTCCAGCCGCGTGCTGGCAAGCGGCGTGGCGATCTACAGCGTCACACGCGGATTGATCGCGTCGGTCCTGGCCTACTCGCTTGGATGCCTCGTGTTCCACGTCAACCCGTTTGAGGGCAATGTTCTGCTGGCCGCGGCGTTCATTTTGGTTGGGCTGATCCCGCTGTACGGCGTCGCCATGCTCTTCGGCGCGCTGGTGCTCAAGGTCAAGGAATCGAACTCGCTGATCAACCTGATGCAATGGCTGGTCGGGTTTTTGATGGGCATCTTCTTCCCCATCACGGTCATGCCGCTTTGGATCCGGGCCATCGCGCTGCTGTTCCCGCCCACCTGGATGACGAACGGCGTGCGCTCCGCCTTGCTGGGAGTTGGCTTCTTCTTCGGCAAGTGGTACCTGGATTGGTCCGTGTTGTGGGCCTTTATGCTGGTGGTGCCGCTCTTCAGCTTCTGGGTGTTCCACCGCGTCGAGCAGGGCATCCAACGCAACGAAGGCGTCGGGCAATTTTAGCATGTCATTGCGAGTCCCGATGATTGAGCAGGCAGTTCTTTCCCGCCGTATCGAAATCAAGGGACGAAGCAATCCCGCATAACAAACAGGAGATTGCTTCGCTTCGCTCGCAACGACATAAAAATTATTAGAGGCAAAATGACGACAGAAATTAAACTCCAACCAAAATTGATGACCGGCGCCGCGGCCTGGTGGGACACGTTGGTCGTGTCCACGCAAAAGGAATTGCTGATCATGCTGCGCTACCCGGTGGAGTTCGTGGCCTCCTTCGCGCAGGTCTTCATCATCGTCATCATGCTGACGCTGGCCGGCCTGATGTTTTCCAAAAGCGGAGCAACAGCCAGTGCAGGCGATTCAAAGATCGCCGGGCTGGTCGTCTATGGTTTCATCCTGTTCATGTTCCTGAGCGACACGCTGTGGGGCATCGGCTACAACGTGCGCCGCGAACAAAAGCAGGGCACACTCGAACAACTTTATCTCAGCCCCGCTTCCAAATTCCTGACCCTACTCTCGCGTATCATGGTCACGCTGGTGTGGACCGGCAGCCTGTGTGTTGTATCCGGCCTTTTGATGAGCGCCATGATCGGTCGCCTGCCGTTCGAGAATCTTCCGCTGGGCATCTTCATCCTCATCATGGCCCTCGGTGGGACCTTCGGCACTGGCTTCGCTTTTGCCGCGCTGACCTTGCGCGTGCGCGAGGCTGGCCAGACCATTGCCAACCTGGCGCAGTTCGCCTTCATGGTTTTCTGCGCACCCTTCTTTCCCTTCTCCGCGCTGCCGGTTTGGCTGCGCTGGATCGCGCGCCTGGTCCCGTTATCGTACGGCGTGGATGCGTTCCGCTCGACTCTCATGGGACTTCCGGCAGGCTTCCCCGAACTGGCGCCTTTCGGCGTTGAGCTGGTCATCGTCACCGCCTTCGGCCTGCTGATGCCCTTCATCGGGTTTTGGCTATACCAGGCCGAGGAAAACCGCGCCCGCAAAAAAGGCAGTCTGTCAGAATATTAGAAACAAGATGTTTCAAACGGGATAAAATCTAACGGGCAAACCTCCGCCCATCACCCAACCTCTCCCACGAAAGGAACAAACATAATGGATTTTATCAGCGAGATCGCCGCGCTGGTGGCCGCGCCTCCTGCGGTGCTCCTCTTCGAGGAATTGACTGTATAATTTAACCGGAGGATCCCATGATCAGTAAAACCATGCAAGACGGAATAAACGACCAGACCAACAAGGAGTTGTACTCCTCATATCTCTATCTCGCCATGGTAGCCTACTTCGA
>JAKANW010000511.1 GCA_021823555.1 Chloroflexota bacterium | reverse complement strand
CAGGCCGTGTTTGTGGGCAAGGTCAATGACCTTTTTCAATTCGGGTTCTTCGGTGAAGCCGACGATCTTGAAATTGGAGCGGTGTGCGCGCATGACGAGCGCCGCACCTTCGCCGATAGCTTCTTCGTAATCACGCAAATGGACTTTGTTGGTCGCGCCGACTTCGGCCAGCTTCGCACCGGATTGCTTCATCACGTCCGGCACGCGGAAGGAACCACCGATCTCCACCAACTGCGTGCGGGCGATCACTACGCGCTTGCCTTTCGCCAACGCGGAGAGCACCAGCAACACCGCCCCGGCATTGTTGTTGACCACCAGCGCAGCCTCCGCGCCCGTGAGGCGTTTCAAAATGGCTTCGGCGTGGATGGTGCGCGAACCGCGCTTGCCGGTGGTCAGGTCAAACTCCAAATTGGAGTAGCCCAGAGCAGCGATTTGCATGGCGTCCATGGCGGCGCGGCTCATGGGTGCGCGTCCTAGGTTGGTGTGCAGGATCACACCCGTGGCATTGATGAGCGGCTGGAGCGTGGGGCGCGTCCAGTCGCAGAGCAAAGCTTCGGTGCGAGAGATGAGGGCGTCGCGCGGGGGGAGGTCAACGCCAGATTTGGCTGCGGCCCGCGCCTCGTCGAGTGAGAGGCGGATGGCTTGCAGCGTAAGCGGACGCCCGTACGCCAAGATCAAATCGGCAAGACGCGGCGTCTGAAGCAGTTGTTCCACCGAGGGCAGGTCACGCAGGTTTGTCGTCATTATTGGGAGAATCCACTTCCGGGACGCGCCAGCGCGCCCGCTCGCGCAATCGCAGTACAAATTCGATGGCAACCAGTCCACCTGCCAAACCGAGGATCACGTAGAGCGTGACGAGGTGTGCCAATTGCAGCCAGGCGAGCGTCGCACCGTAAACGCCAACCCAAATCGCCTGGCGGACGAGCACAGACGGCTCAGCGGGCATGTCATCGAAGCGGGTGGAGATGAAATAAACGACCGGGAACGCCGTGGCTGTGAGTGCGATGATCAACGAGGCAAACATCCCCCAACGCGGCAGAACGGTCGGCTCAGTGAAGTAAAACAGCGCGGCCAATCCGCCCCAGCCGATGATGAAGAGAATCAGCGTGCGTAGGATGTAGGGTCGAAACGAAGGTTTGGGTGACATCAGATGAATTATACTCTGTGCAATTCTGAATTCAGAATTCTGAAATCTGCATTTCATAGAGGTGATGAAATGGAAGTGAAAGACGCAATTCGGACAAAGCGCGCGGTGCGAAAGTTTTTAGATAAACCGCTGGAAAAAGAAACAATGCTCACCATTTTGAACGCGGGACGGCGCTCGCAATCATCAAAGAACAGGCAGGACTGGCAGTTCATTGCCATCACGGACAAGACGACCCTGAAGGAGTTGTCGCAGTGCGGCGAGTGGGCCGGTCACATCGCAGGCGCGGCGATGGCAGTGGCGATCCTGACGCCCGACCCGGACGAGAAATTCCAATACCTGTTCGACGCCGGTCAGGCCGCGGCGTTCATGCAGTTGGCGGCGTGGGAGTTGGGCGTCGGTTCGTGCCCCGCCTCCATCTATGACCCAGAGCGGGCGCGCGCCATTTTGGGCTTCCCAGCCGAATGGCATTTGCGCTTGGCGTTATCGTTCGGTTATCCTAACGACCAGGAGAAACTGTCCCCTGTGTTGGCAAAAGGCGGACGGAAGCCACTGAAAGAAGTGGTGCATTGGGAGAAATGGTAGTCACGCCGCGGCATGAACCGGCGATAGCCGCGCCAGTACTGCGCGGTGGTCGGAATGTTCGCCTTCCGGCGCATCGACATGGCTCACGTCGAGCACCTGCCAGGCGGGTTGACCGGGTTGCAGGAAAATATAGTCCAGCCGGTGACGCAGAATCACCCCGCCCCACGGCCAACGGATCTCATGTGTGGCAGCCTTGCCGTGCTGGTAAATCTCGCGGAAGGTATCCTGCCAGTAGGCGCGGACATGTTGAATCTGGCGCGTATGCTCCGGCGCGTTGAAATCCCCGGCAATGATGGCGGAGCGTCCCGCGGTGAGATGATCCACCCAGCCGTGCAGGTCGCGCAGTTGCGCCGCGTTCTGTTTACGCAGCAAGCCCAGGTGGGCAGAGAAAGCCATGATCTCGCCGCAGGGCGTATCTACTTCCGCACCCAAGGCCAGGCGGCGGACAAAGGGATTGCAGGTACGTCCCATTTGGTGAACGTGCGGTAATCGCTTGAGCGGGAACCGGCTGAACACCCCCAGCCCTTCTTCAAATCCGATCTTTTCCGAGCCATTAGCGCGGGAGTAGACGTAGGCCATGTTTAAACGCCGTGCCAGCCAGTCGTCCGCATGGAACGAGGGGGTACGCGCCAATTCCTGAAGCAGGATCAAATCCACCCGCTCCGCTTCAACCAACCCGGCAAACGCCTCGAGCCGCTTTTCTAAATCGCGATAGCGCGGCCAGTCGTGCCAGAGGTTGGCGCTCAGAACGGTCAACACGCGGCATCCCGCCTCAGGAAGCGGATACGGCTCACTTTGGAGAGTCACACGTCCGGCGGGTTCGGCCACCGACATGGCAACCTTCACAAACGTAGGCAGGTGGTCATGGCCAACCCAAGCTAGAAAACGCCCCACCGCCGACCAAAGATGGCGGCACGGGCGGCGGCTTTCCTGACGATGCGATTCAACGCGAATTTCACTGGGTTCGGGCAATACAACTTCCTTTCAGGAATGACGCCGTCTGCCGGAATTGCCCCACAACGATTTCATGCCTTCAATGAATTTGGGAACAATCTGCTGGCTGAACCGCCGCCAGTTGATGGCCGTCGCCGTGAGCACCCAGGCCGCCAGGAGATAGCCGCGGTCCGGCACAAGCCACAAAGCCAGCAGGATGAACGTCAGGTAAATGGGGGCCTGCGCCAGCATCAGTAGATTGTGGTCCTGCCCCGCGACCTTGAACACCACGATCCAGCCAAGCAGGTACATGAGTCCCACCATAAACGCGACATAACCAGCCCCGATCAAGTAAATGCCGAGGCAGATCGAAACGAACAGGTCCACGTAAACGTCGCGGTCGCCAATCCACGTGCGCCGCGGGTGACGACTGCGGTGCGCCAGGCCGCCATCCACAAAGTCGCCGGTCCAGCACAGAATCATGATCGGAATCACCCAGGAGAGGGCCGCCCCGTTTTGCGTCAGTCCCAGCCAGATCATCAACACCCCCAACAGACCACGCGTCACTGTAATGAGATCTGCGAGCAATTTTGCATCCAACATCCAGACCTCCTTTCACAACTTCCAACGCTGTGAAGCCAATTTCATTGTAGCAAATCCACGGCGAAGCTGCATTAAACGGGAAACGAAACTCTAACACCCATCTGCGAAACGCGTAATTTTTTTCAACACTGGTTATAATCTGCCCATGACATCCTCCCTGCTTCCCTTCTTTGCCCCGCGCGGCGTAGCCATCGTCGGCGCGTCCACCGACCCGATGAAGCTCGGCTATGGCGTGGCACGCAACCTCGTCCAAAGCCAGTACCGTGGCGCCATTCACCTCGTCAACCCCAAAGGCGGAACGCTGATGGGGTATCAAATGCATGCCTCCTTGGCCGAAGTCCCCGACCCGGTGGACCTGGCCGTGCTCATCGTCCCGGCGGGAGCGATGCCCGCCGCGCTCAAAGACTGCGGAAAAC
>JAKANW010000510.1 GCA_021823555.1 Chloroflexota bacterium | reverse complement strand
CCACCGAGGGCGCGCCCATAACCAGGATGATCCAGGCAAAGATCCCAAATACGCCGATCAGTCCCACCAGGAGGCTGGCGATAAGCGACAGCACGCCTGCCATTGCAAAGCCAAAAATGTAATCATACCATTCGGCGGTATCGAAGATCTTTTGCTGGCCTTTTACACATTCCTTGCAGCGATAGCCCGTCGGCGTGCGGACAGCGCACGAAGCACAGATCGGGCGGTTGCATTGATTGCAGCGCAGGCTGGTCTCGCGATTGGGGTGGATATAACAGTAGAGGGTTTCAGTCATCTTGACATACCAAAAGAGGGATTTTGATTCATGTGCGCGGTCAGGTTGCGATAGAAATATCCTGCATCCCCAAAGCGGACGAATTGAGCCGTGTATTCGGCGGCGCGGACATCTACATGGTCGTCCTCGGCCAGCCCGACAGGCATCTGCCCGTCCACGCTCAGCACCGCGTTGTCGCTGCGAACGTCAATTCGCACCGACGAGCCTTCCGAGAGCACCACAGCCCGCTCTACGGACAGGTGAGGGGCAATGGGCACGATGAGGATGTTGCGCAGTTCCGGCGGCAGGATGGGGCCGCCCGCGGCCAGGGCGTAGGCGGTCGAGCCTGTAGCCGTGGAGGCGATCAAGCCATCGGCTACATACGTGGTCAGCAGGTAGCCGTCTGCCGAAGCCGAGAGCCGGACCGGGCGCAGGTACTGGCCGCGGCTGACGGCGGCCTCATTGAGCGCCTGCCACTGTCCCAGTACTTCCCCGGCGCGCAGGTGCTCAACCTGCAACATCATGCGATTCTCGATCCACGCTTCGCCGTTGAGCATCCGCTCGATCATCTCGCGCCACTCGCCGCGGCTCACTTGAATGAGAAAGCCCAGCCGCCCCAGGTTAATGCCCAAAATGGGGACACGACTGGGGGCGCATAAGTGACCTGCCCGCAGCATGGTCCCATCCCCGCCAACGGCGATCAGCAGGTCGAACTCGCCGTGTTTGATGCGCCTGCGCAGCTCTTCATCGTAGAGCGAGGCGCAGGGGACTTCCAGTCCCTTTTCTTTCAAATATGTGGCAACCGTCTCGGCCACTGCGAAGGCTTCCGGCATTTTGGGGTAAGCCATCACCACCGGGCGCTTGGGGAGGAACGAGGAGGACATAATGAAATAATTATACTCTTGCTCTATCACAAAGGTTTGGGAAGTCTGTAGGTTCTCTGGGATTTTCCGTGAGGCGCTGCAAGTGTAGATCGGATTGCCAACCCGACCCACGCCGACCCGCCAAAACCTATACCAGCGATTGATCGCAAACCTTCCTAAAGCCACAACGCGCACAGCGCGCGGCCTGTTCGTGTGAGCGGTCCACGCTGGTGCGGGTTTCATCGCGCTGCATGTTGGCCAGAATGTCCAGCAGGGCCGATTCCAGTTCAGGCGTGTAGTCCACGGCGAAGTCGCGTTCCTGGTAGTGGATGATGCCATAAGAGGGGCGTTTGCCGTACGTCTTTTCAACCAACAAACAATAGGCGGCCAGTTGGTAGATGTGAGAGTCGTAGGGAGCCTCGGGGGCGCGCCCGCTTTTCACTTCGACCGGGATGATCTGTCCGTTTTGCTGGACGAGGTAATCAGGCTTGCCGGTCAGACCGAGCATCTGGTCGTAGAGTGGGCGTTCCAGCTTGCCCCAGCCGCGCGTATCCGTGTAGATGACGCGTCCGCCCGGCAGGCCGGCCTGGTTGCGCTGGCGGTTTCCCTGCCAGAAGAAGATGATGGCAAGCAGGAGGAGAAAGAAGGCGAGGTAGAGCATGGTTCGTAAAGCGTAATTCGTAATGTGCTGATCGAATACAAATTATTGATTATGCAATTGCATTTGCCTGTTTGATCACTTTCTTGACACGCGCCAATCCCGCCCCGGAGAGGTCTTCGCTCCGTTTTTCAAGCACGGCCACGAAGTCGTTTTTATTGGATGCGGTCACAGCGGGCAGGGTCTTTTCGGAGTGCTGCGCTACTTCCTTGGGACGGCAGGTTTTCAAATGATCGAGCAAATAGGGGAAGATGGCAGCGCTGTATTTTGGGTTCGCGGCCGCGACTTGCGACAGGGTCGCTACGGCGTTGTCCACAGTGATGACGGAACCGGCTTCCTTGGCTTTCTTGATCTCCTCCACATGTTTGTAGACAACGTCAGGGTTGGTTTTAGCTGCCTGCGCCAGGGCGATCATCCCACCCCAGACGAGGCGGTTGTTGCGGCTCCTGAGCAGTTTAACAAAATCCTCAACGTACTCACCGATCAATGCGGGATCCATGTAGCCGATTTCATACAAGACCTTGATGCAATCCGCCTGAATGTTTTTATCCTTGTTCCACAGGTTCCCGGCGATCTCGCGAATGCCGGTTTTGTCTTTGGACGCGGCCAACTCGCGGGCCAGCTCCTGGTTGGGCGCCTCGTCGCGGCGGTTTTGGAAGTGAGCAATTCTCTGCAAGACAGACATGGTGACTCCTTATGGCAGGAAGCGCGCAGTCAGGTAGGCGGTTAATAGCACCAGCGCTACCAGCATGAACAACAAAGCCAGGTTTCGTAAGAGACTGGCAGCCAGCACTTTGCGGCCATGGCGCTGATGCAACTCCGCGCCTGCGGCCAGTTCGGCTCTGTTCTCCGGCTCGACGCCTTGCTTACGGTACCACCAGGCGCGGCGGCAGTAGAGATAATTTCCAATATCGGAAGCGCGGATGACGGGCATGCGCAGAGTATAGCACATTTATTCTAATGACTGGAACCCGCGGAAATGGAAAATCAAGTATCATCACGGCCAAAAAGGACAAACAACATGGAATCAATCCTTCTCATTATCCTGGTCGGTTTGGCGGGCGGTGTGGCGGTGGGACTACAAAGCCCCCTGGCCAGCCTGATGAGTCAGCGTTTGGGGACGATGGAGAGTGTGTTCATCGTTCACATCGGCGGTGCGATCGCATCCCTGCTGCCCCTGCTGATCTATGGCGGCGGGAACCTCGGTCGGTGGCGCGATGTTCCCTGGTACGCGCTGGGCGCGGGAATATTCGGGTTGGTGGTGATCGGCGCGGTGAGTTACATGATTCCGCACGTAGGCGTCGCCGCCGCGACCACCACGATCGTGGCCGGCCAATTACTGGTGGGAACGGTTCTGGATCACTTTGGGCTGTTGGGCGCTGTGGAGAGGCCGCTGGACCCAACGCGGCTGTTCGGATTGGCCGTGGTCATCGTCGGGGTCTGGCTGACGGTAAAGTAGCCCTCTTAAATTTCAAGTCTGCGTGCGGATTCCCTTGAGATTGATTGTAAGAACTCCGAAGTCTCTGAGACTGCGGAGTTCTTTGTTATACACAACGCCCGCCTCCGCCTGCGTTTTGGATGGCGGCAGTGAAGATGTGTTTTGGAGAAATGTCGCGCCTTGAATCAAGATTGAGACAGAAACCCTCTCGTCTCCTCAATTTTATCCTTCTCTACTTTGCCTGTCTTCTCCCAATGATCCAGCAAAACGAACAGGGTCAGTACCGCGTGAAGATTGAATCCTGCCTGTTCCAGTGACTCCTTCGCGCCTGATTGACGGTCAATCAGCACAACCACATCTTTCACCACCAATCCCGCTCCTGTCAGTTTTTCGATGGCTTCGAATTTGCTTCCGCCGGTGGTGGCGAGGTCATCAATAACAACGACCGTC
>JAKANW010000509.1 GCA_021823555.1 Chloroflexota bacterium | reverse complement strand
AGATCTCGCCCTTCTTCATACCAAGCACCATCATCAACATGATCTCGGGCAACCTCTCGATCAAGTTTGGCCTGAAGGGGCCGAATCTCTCCATGGTCACCGCCTGCACCACCGCGACGCACTGCATAGGCGAGTCCGGCCGATTGATCGAGTATGGAGATTGCGACATCATGATCGCCGGCGGCGCCGAAGCCGTGGTGACGGAACTCGCGGTGGGCGGATTCGCCCAGGCCCGCGCCCTGTCCACGCGCAACGACGACCCCGCGGGCGCGAGCCGCCCCTGGGACCGCGACCGCGACGGCTTCGTGCTCGGCGAAGGTGCAGGCGTCCTGGTGCTGGAGGAATACGAGCGCGCCAAGGCGCGCGGCGCGCGCATCTACGCCGAACTCGCCGGCTATGGCATGAGCGGCGATGCCTTCCACATGACCGCACCGCGCGAGGACGGGGACGGCGCGGCGCGCTGCATGAACAGCGCCCTGCGCAACGCCGGTCTGAACGCCGATGCCGTCGACTACATCAACGCCCACGGCACCTCGACTCCGCTGGGCGATATCGCCGAAACGACTGCGGTCAAGCGCAGCCTGGGTGGGCATGCGAAGAATGTAGCCGTCAGTTCGACCAAATCCATGACCGGCCATTTGCTGGGCGCTTCAGGCTCAGTGGAGGCAGTGATCTGCGCCAAGGTGTTGCAGGAAAACATCCTGCCTGCGACCATAAATTACGAAACACCCGATCCCAATTGCGATCTCGATTACATTCCCAACCAGTCACGCCCGGCGCGGCCCAATCACGTCATGTCCAACTCGTTTGGGTTTGGCGGACATAACGCAACGATCATCCTGAGTCGATTCGAGGAGTAGTTATTTCCTTGCCTTCCTGTACCATAGGGAGGCGAGGATGTGAGGTATTTTATGGCGTATGCACATATCACGGGCTGGGGTATGGCCGTCCCCGAGCCGGTTTTGACGAATGACGACCTGTCGAAAATGGTGGATACGAATGACGAATGGATCCGTGAGCGCACCGGCATCCGTGAGCGCCATATCGCACGCGACCATGAATTTCCATCCACCCTGGCGGTCGAGGCCTCCCTCAGAGCTTTGGAGGTCGCCAACCTGAAACCGGGCGATATTGACCTGATCATCTGTTCAACTTCCACGCCCGAACATATCTTCCCGGCCACTGCTTGTTTGGTCCAGGACCAACTCGGCGCGACCAAAGCCGGGGCGTTTGACCTGCTGGCTGCCTGCACCGGCTTTATTTACGCTACCAACATGGCTTCCCAGGCCATCCGCAGCGGCTCGGTCAAGAACGCGCTGGTCATCGGGACTGAGACGCTTTCGCGCTTTGTGAATTGGAAGGATCGCAGTACCTGCATTTTATTCGGTGATGGTGCAGGGGCGTTTGTCCTGCAAGCCAGCGAGAAGCCGGGCGGCGTGCTTTCGGCCGTGATGCACTCGGATGGTTCAGGCGGCGACCTGCTTTCGCTCCCCGCGGGTGGCAGTCGCTATCCCGCCACTGAAACGACTGTGCATGAAGGGAAGCATTTTATCCACATGGATGGCAAGGGAGTGTTCCGCTTCGCGACGCGCGTCATGGCGCAGGCCACGAAAGAAGCTCTTGATGCGGCGGGGTTGACCATCGAACAGGTACAATGGATCGTCCCGCACCAGGCGAATATCCGTATTATTGAATCGGCGGCGCGCGGTCTCAAGCTGCCCATGGACCGTTTCATCGTCAATGTGGAGCGCTATGGCAATACTTCAACCGCCTCGATCCCGATTGCCATGGTGGAAGCTGTTCAGAAAGGCCAGCTCAAGCCAGGCGACAAAATTGTCATGGTTGGGTTTGGCGCCGGACTTACCTGGGGTGCCTTGGCTGCCGAGTGGACCGGCACGTTGCCCGTGGAGCACCGCGTCTACCCGCAGCAATATCGCTTGTTGGGTCGCCTGCGCTCACTGCTGCGCCGCCTGCTGCGCTTCATTGACAGTTTGTTGACGCCGCGCGAGCTATAGGGATACACAATTTTTCGGGAGTGTGGTACATTTGCGGCTGGCTGTTACAGCCGATGTAAAGGAGAAAAAATGTTATTTCGCGATTTCGGCGTCCCCGAACTGCTGATTATCCTGGTGATTATTATCCTGTTATTTGGGCCAGGCCGCATTGGAAAGATCGCCGGAGAGCTTGGCAAAGGCATCCGTTCATTCCGTGATGGATTGGACAGCAACAAAGACCAGGCCTCGACGGACAAGCCTGATGACACCAAGGATAATAATAGCAAGTCATGAATCAAAGCCCCACAAGGGGCTTTGAGTTTTAAACGGAAGCCGCGTCCAATTGGGATTTAAGCTCTTCTGCACTGGTCGCCGGTTGCTTGCAGACAAACCCTTCACACACATAAACTGTTGGCCGGCCGTTCACCAGCGGGCGATCCTTAAGCAGGGCCGGCGCATCTTTAGGCGGTGGATAGGCGGATATGGCCACCACCACATCCGGGCGGTACTTGGCCCGAAGGACCTGAAGCATACGCCCAAAGGTTTCCTCCTTCGCTTCACCCAGGACTGCAACCTGCTTCACCGACCCCAGGGCGAAATCCGCGGCTGATAGCCAGCGCGCAAAAGCGGTGGGATATTTCAATACAACCTCGCTGATCAATGCCATGGATTTTTCCGCGATGTCGCGATATTCACCCTTATCGGTGAGGGCTGCCAGTTTGAGCAACGCCTCGCAGGCCAG
Source organism: Chloroflexota bacterium (assembly GCA_021823555.1). The sequence goes on along the minus strand of JAKANW010000509.1, from coordinate 953 downwards.
CGCGTTCCCTGAAGGCGTGGCATTGTCCTGAATATCCTTCGGGCGCATAAGCAACTGCTCACCATCCAGAGGTGTATCGAAGAGGCCGCCGGCCGGGTCGCTGAATTGAACGATCATCTCCTCGGCCAGCCCCTGGGCCGCGGCAAACCAGCGGACATTGAAGTCGGTCTGGTAAAGTTCGAGCAGACCCAGGATGAGCGCGGCATAATCTTCGAGGAAGACTTCGTTTGACGTTTTTCCCTCCCGCCAGGTGCGGAACAAATGGCCGTTGGGGTGCAGGGCTGTCAGTAAAAATTCAGCGTTGCGCGTAGCCAACATCTGGTAATCGTATTGATAATTTTTATCATTGCTCGCCAAAACGCGGGCGGCCTCGGCAAAGGCAGCCAACATCAGCCCGTTCCAGGCGGTGAGCACTTTATCGTCGGTGCTAGGGCGGATACGCAGGGCGCGGGCGGCGAGCAGCTTTTTGTGGCACTCGGCCAATTTAACGGCAACAGCTTGAGGGTCGAGTTTGAAGCGTGCCCCCAGGGTGGAGTCATCCAGGGCGCGCTGGAGAACTGTCTTGCCTTCCCCCCAGTTCCCTTTGGCGGAAATCCCATAGGCGGCGACGAAGAAGTCTGAATCACTGCTTAGGACAGCTTGAATCTCGTCGAGCGTCCAGGCGTAGAATTTGCCTTCCTCGCCCTCGGAGTCGGCATCCAGCGAAGAGTAGAAGCCGCCATCGGGATGCGTCATTTCGCGCGCCACGAAATCCAGAGTTTCCTCGACGACGCGGCGGAAGAAGGGCTGGCCGGTAATCTGCCAGGTGTGGAGATAGGCGCGCGCAAGCTGGGCGTTGTCGTATAACATTTTGGCTCATGAGTAGTTTCAAGGAGCTACCCAAAAACTGGTAAGATGAAGACATGTTGAATATCCAAATCAAAAATCTCCTTGACGACAAGAAATGTTACGAA
>JAKANW010000508.1 GCA_021823555.1 Chloroflexota bacterium | reverse complement strand
TTTTCTGCCCTTTTGGGGATTGCTTCGGGCAAAGAACGCCCTCGCAACGACATCGCTTCGTTGGTGGGTGAGGGAACTTATATTTTTACGAACCCTTAGAAAGAACCATCAGCCTATTCATGGGAGTTTTACCTCCTAATAAAGCAATCGGTCGCTCATCTTGTATTCAGTGGACTGGCGAAGCGGCGCATCTCTGCCAGGATAGGGCAAATCCTTTAGGTGCGGGACGAGCATTCCCCAGCGCGACACAATATTTGGACTTTGTGAAAGTTCCTACCCATGACCAACGTAGCTTGACGCGTTAAGCGGGATATGCTACTATCGCGCATTGAGTACGCAGAGGAATCACAGAAGAAAGAGGAGAAGACATGAACTTAAAAGACCACAGCCTCAGGCTGGTCGCGATGATAACCCTTGCAGTGGCGCTTTCCGCCTGTACCCAATCCGTTTCCACTGCACCCGCCAATACACCCACGGTAATCGCCACCGGCCTGTTTGTCTCGCCATACCCGTCCACGGGGAACCCCATGGACATGATCGATCAATTTGCAAAGGGAACCTCCGAGGCATTGACCGCAACCGCTGGCGGCGGCACACCAGCCGCGCCGCAGACGGTAGTCGTCACAGATACGCCGCAGGCCGGTGCGACCGGGACCCCCATCCCACCCGTCACGCCGACGAATGCGATCGCCACTACGCCCGTAGTTGTCACGGTACCAGCAGTCAGCGCGACCCCCGGCGGCCCCACACCCATCCCCGGTTCCAGGCCCGCCACTTATACCCTCCAGCAGGGAGAATTCCCCTATTGCATCGCCCGCCGCTACAACGTGGATCCCAATGAATTGCTCTCCATCAATGGCCTTTCCAATGGCGATGTTTATAATCCCGGCCAAACGTTGAAGATCCCACAGACCGGCAACCCGTGGCCCGGGAACCGCGCCTTGCACACTCATCCGGATACTTATACCGTGAGCGGCAGCGGGGACACCACGGTCTATGGCGTAGCCTGTTACTACGGTGACATTGATCCATCTGCCATCGCCTCTGCCAACTCAATTTCGGTCGGCGCCACTCTCACCCCCGGGCAGAAATTGACCATCCCCTAACCATTCCCTTGCTTTAGGAAACGCCCAGGTACCCTGCCTGGGCGTTTTTACAACTTGCTGAGGACTCCCATGAAATTTGAATTGCTTGACTCCGAAATCCTGCTCAAGGGTCGCGCTTTTGCCATCCGCCGGGACCGTCTCAAGACCCCTGATGGCCGTGAGACCAAATTCGATATCATCGAACATCATGGTTCGGTCGTCATCCTTCCGGTGGACCAGGACAACAACCTGCTTTTTGTCCGCCAGTACCGCCACGCCGCGGGCGACGACTTGCTTGAACTGCCCGCCGGCACCCTGGAACCCGGTGAGGATCCCGCCCACTGCGCCGCGCGTGAAATTCGTGAAGAGACCGGCTTTGCAGCCGGCAGGATGGAAAAGATCGGCCAGTTTTACCTGGCCCCCGGTTATTCCACTGAGTTCATGCTGGTCTTCCTGGCCCGCGACCTGGAGCATGATCCGCTCGAGGCTGATGCGGACGAGTTCCTCAGCGTGGAGAAAATCCCTTTAGCGGAAGCAATTCAAATGGCCGAACGAGGCGAGGTGCCAGACGCCAAGTCATTGGCAGCCTTGTTTTTGGCAAAACCACATTTATAATAACGCTCCAGGCAACCCAAAACCGGGTCGCTTTTTGATTTGTACAATCTTTATCCGAAATGTGACAACTCGCAGGGGGATTCAGGTCATAAATAACTAACGCCATCCCCCCTGGGGAGATAAACTTACATCAGTGACCAAATATCTTCTTCTTGTGATATTATTCACAGTCGGAACAATTCCCGGCGCTTGCGCCTGGTTTCAAAGGAGTAGTTAATGAAACACCCTGTAATCACCATTGACGGCAATGAAGCCACTGCCTCCGTCGCCCATCGCCTGAGCGAAGTGGTCGCCATCTACCCGATCACCCCCTCCTCGGCCATGGGTGAATTCGCTGACGAATGGTCGGCCAAAGGCAAACAAAACTTATGGGGCACCATCCCCACTGTGATCGAGATGCAATCCGAAGGCGGCGCGGCCGGCGCCGTGCACGGCGCGCTCCAAACCGGCGCGCTCACCACCACCTTCACCGCCTCGCAAGGCCTGTTGCTCATGATCCCCAATATGTACAAGATCGCCGGTGAACTCACCAGCACGGTCTTCCATGTGGCAGCACGTTCCATCGCCGCGCAGGCGCTTTCGATCTACGGCGACCACCAGGATGTGATGGCCGTCCGGCAGACCGGCTTTGCCCTGTTTGCCTCTGGCTCAGTTCAGGAAGCCCACGACTTCGCTGCCATTGCCCAGATGGCCACCCTCAAGTCCCGCGTGCCCTTCGTGCACTTCTTCGATGGATTCCGCACCTCGCACGAAGTCGCCAAGATCTTCCAGTTGACGGATGAAGAACTCCGCTCCCTCATTGACGATGAGCTGGTGCGCGCTCACCGGGCGCGCGGCCTGTCCCCGGAACATCCGGTCCTGCGCGGCTCCGCCCAGAACCCGGATGTCTACTTCCAGGCGCGCGAGACGGTCAACCCATACTACGCGGCTACACCTGGCATCGTCCAGGAAGCCATGGACAAGTTCGCACAGGTCACAGGCCGGCACTACAATTTGTTCGATTACGCCGGCCACCCCGAAGCCGAGCGCGTGATCGTGATCATGGGCTCCGGCGGCGAGACCGCCGAGGCAACTGTTCAATACCTGGCTGAAAAAGGTGAAAGGGTCGGCGTCCTGCGCGTGCGGCTGTATCGTCCATTCTCGATTGAACATTTCATCAAAGCTTTGCCCAGGAGTGTCAAGAGCGTTGCCGCGCTGGACCGCACCAAGGAACCCGGCACCTCCGGCGAACCACTCTACCTGGACGTGGTCAATGCACTGGTCGAGGGCAAACGCGAAGGCATCAAGGTTATCGGTGGACGTTATGGCTTGTCCTCTAAAGAGTTCACACCCGCCATGGTCAAAGCCGTGCTGGATGAACTGGTCAAACCGGAACCCAAGAATCACTTCACCGTTGGCATCCATGACGACGTCAGCCACACCAGCCTGGAAGTGGATACCTCCTTCTCCATCGAACCGGAAGAGACCGTGCGTTGTGTCTTCTTCGGCCTCGGCTCGGATGGCACAGTGGGCGCCAACAAGAACTCCATCAAGATCATCGGTGAAGAGACCGACAATTACGCGCAAGGTTATTTCTACTACGACTCCAAGAAGTCCGGCACAGTGACCATGTCACACCTGCGCTTCGGGCCAAAGCCGATCCATGCTCCCTATTTGATCGGCCCGAGTCAGGCCAATTTCGTGGCCTGCCACCAATACTCCTTCCTGGAACGTGTGGACATGCTCAAGTACGCCAAGCCCGGCGGCGTGTTCCTGCTCAACAGTCTGTACGGTCCCGACGAGATCTGGGACAACCTGCCAGTCGAAGTGCAGGAAGGGATCGTCGAGAAGAAGCTCAAGTTCTACGTAATTAACGGCTACGATGTGGCCGAGAAAACCGGCATGGGCGGACGCATGAACACCATCATGCAGACGGCATTCTTTGCCATCAGCGGCGTCCTGCCGCGCGAGCAGGCCATTACCGAGATCAAGCACGCCATCGAAAAGACC
>JAKANW010000507.1 GCA_021823555.1 Chloroflexota bacterium | reverse complement strand
CTTGCAATGGCAGTGATGAGTGTTCAAGCGATTAAAGGAGTCGAAATTGGCGATGCGTTTACAAATGCAAAAATCCCAGGCACGCAAGCCCACGACCCAATCCAATTACGCAACATGCATCACGTAACACGCACCACGAATCGCGCAGGCGGCATCGAAGGCGGGATCTCCAATGGTCAACCGATTGTGATCCGTGCCGCGATGAAGCCGATAGCCACAACGCTCATTCCTCAACGAACTGTTGATCTTGCAAGCGGACAGGAATCTCCGACCAAATATGAACGCTCTGATTTTTGCCCCGCGCCGCGCGCTGTGCCAATTTTGGAGGCAATGGTTGCATTCGTTCTGGCCGATGCGTTGATCGAAAAACTCGGCGGCGACTCAATCAGCGAAATGAAACCGCGCTCCGAGTCTTTGCGAAAAGCTATGCTCGAAGATTTGCAAATGGATAACACGCCGCATGTTTTTTGGGAATGATGATGAAACACATTTTTCTTTATGGCCCGCCTGGTTCTGGAAAATCATCCGTCGGCAAGGCGCTGGCGGAGAGATTGCGTTTGCCGTTCGTTGACCTTGATCATGAAATAGATAAATCTGTGGGCAAAACTATTCAGCAAATCATGGAAGAGCAAGGCGAGTCTGCATTCCGCGATTTGGAAACAAAGATATTGAAACAAATCTCAACTGAGAGTCCGCGCGTGATTGCGTTGGGCGGCGGCGCGTTGTTGCGCGAGGAAAACTGCCGGCGCGCGGAGGAAAGTGGACAGGTCGTCTTTCTCGAGGCGGCGATTTCAACTTTGATCGAACGTTTGCAGAACGGTCATAGCCAGCGTCCATTGTTGGCTGGTAATCTGGAAGAGAGGTTGCGGGCCTTGTTGGAACAGAGGAAAGAACATTATTCTTCTTTCACGGTTCGTGTGGGCCAGTCGGGACAGTTCATTCGTGAATTCCAAAAGACGCCCGAGCAGATTGCATCGGAGATCCAACAAAAGTTGAACTTGTTGCAGGTGTATACCGCGGACGGAAATACTTACGATGTCATCGTCCAGGCTGGCGGCCTTGACTCTCTCGGCAGGCTGATGCGAGGGCGCGGGCTTGGGAATCCAGTTACAATAATTGCCGATGAAACCGTGGCGGGGCTTTACGCTGAACGCGCGGTCAAGTCATTGCAAGCTGCAAACTATGATGCACATGTGATCGCCTTTGCCGCGGGTGAGGCATCGAAAAATATTGGAACCATCATGAAGCTATGGCAGGGCATGTTGGACGCGGGACTTGACCGCAAGAGTACAGTTGTCGCGCTGGGCGGCGGCGTGACGGGCGATCTGGCAGGCTTCGCTGCATCCACTTTCATGCGCGGCATTGACTGGGTGGGCGTGCCAACGACTCTGCTTGCAATGGTCGACTCGTCATTGGGAGGCAAGACGGGATTTGATTTGCCCGAAGGTAAGAACCTGATCGGCTCATTCTATCCGCCGAGGCTCGTGCTGGCTGACCCGCAATTACTGGCGACCCTGCCCGAAGCAGAGTTGATCTCTGGCATGGCGGAGGTGGTCAAGCATGGCATCATCTCTGACCCCGAGTTATTTCACTTGTGCTCGCGTGGATTGAATTGGGTAAAAGATCATCTGGAAGAAATCGTCAAACGGGCGATGGCGGTGAAGATAAAAATTATCGAAGAGGATCCGTACGAGAAGGGATTCCGCGCCGCGTTGAATTTGGGTCACACAGTTGGGCACGCAGTTGAATTGGTGAGTAACTTCCAATTGCGGCACGGCGAAGCCGTGGCGATTGGGATGGTGGCTGAGGCCAAGCTGGCAGAACGTTTAACGGTGGCAGGCCAGGGGTTGTCAGAGGCGATGGCCAAGTCGCTTTTGGCGCTGGGATTGCCCATCCAAATTCCAAAAGAATTACTATGCGATGAACTCATCCGCGCCATGCGCGTAGACAAGAAAAAATCAAATGGCGTCGTCCGCTTTGCCTTGCCAGTAGAAATAGGGAGAGTAGAATTAGTGGATGTAACCGATTTGAAAAAAGCATTGGAGGAATGATGAAGATCCTCGTTTTGCACGGCCCGAATTTGAGCCTGCTTGGCATGCGTGAACCAGAGATCTATGGTTCGATGACGCTGGATGATATCAACGAGAAATTAGTCGAATTGGGAAAATCGTTCGGCGCAGACGTGTCGTGTTTGCAGTCGAATCACGAAGGCGCATTGATTGATGCGCTGCACGGTGCACGCACTTGGGCAGATGGCGTAGTGTTCAATCCCGGTGGATACACTCATACTTCCATCGCTTTGCGAGATGCGATTACCGCGATCGGAATCCCTGTAGTCGAAGTGCATTTATCGAATGTATATGCGCGTGAGGAGTTTCGGCATGATTCGATGATCTCGGCGGTGTGCAAGGGGAAGGTGGTCGGCTTCGGATGGAAATCCTATGCGCTTGGGTTGAGGGCGCTTCTGGAACCGTAGGAAGATTCTGATCGAAGATTCAACCAGAACCGTACGCCAAATGAGATCAAACCAAAAACCGGGGTTTCGATAATCACAACATTCCCCAGGTTGATATCAGTCATCGTCCAGGGGCTTTGCGGGCGCGTCACGGCGCCAATCAGGTTCTGATTGGTCGAGTCAGCAGTTAGATGGAGCAGGTCGTTTTCAACAAGGTTCCAGGAGAAGAGGAGGATCACGGGAAGCCAGAGCGACTGCATGCGAAGATAGATCAGACCAAACAACCCGCCGAACAGGGTGGCTGGAAGAATTGCAAGCATCAACGTTCCGGATCGCTATAGGCAGGCAAATGGAACAATCCAAAGATCACCCTCATCAAGGTCGTGCCGGCCCATTTTCCCCAAGCAGACTTAAGTCCGGTCAGGAGATAGCCGCGAAAGACGGCCTCCTCACCAATGGCAACGCTCACATTGACCAATAGTCCCACCCAGGCAGGCTCGGAGATGCAGATAGCCTGGAACCGTTTTGTTGGTTAGGTAAGGAGCAAAAAGCGGGTTTGTCCAGGAAGATTGTCACTTGTATGCGTGGTGTACCCCCTGATCTTTGCTGGATCCCATTGCTTCGGACATTTCGCGTGCCATTGGGATGCCATGACGATATTGAAACGGCCACATGCTGCGTAGATGGAAGAAAGCCACCCTGTCATTATCCTTAAGCAAATGAACGAGATCCGGCTGCATATTTGGCATGGCGCTCAATTCCCCGTTGATGAAGGTTATGCCGCGTTCTTCGGTTGGCATGCTCAGATGTTCCAGAAGGTCGCGCATGGTACTACCCTCAGGCAGTCTAACTTTCGGGTTAGCGAAACTGCCTTTATCGGCCTGGCCACCATAACGCGCCAGCTCGCCGTATAACCAAACATCAACCAGAATATCGCCCATTTAGCCTCCTCCAATCGGTGGGAACATTCCCACCTCGTCACCTTCCTTGAGTTTCCAATCGGGTTCCTGGATTATCCCATTCACGAACGTGATGCGAGTTTCTTCGGGCGGGATTTTCAATTGTTTGATCAAATCGCGCAGCGTAGCCTCTTCGGGTAATTCGATTTCAAAGGGTATGCCCGCCTCCGCCAGACGGGCGATGGCGGCCAGACGGCGCTCGGGCGTCGCGGCGCGCGGCTCCAGAATGCGGGCGAGGGCGCGATCCAGCGTGACGATGCTGACGGCCACCGAAGCCAG
>JAKANW010000506.1 GCA_021823555.1 Chloroflexota bacterium | reverse complement strand
AACTGATATCGTCGTGTTTCCAGCCTCGGGGTGGAAGGAAGCGGATGTGCTGTCGCTCGCGGCGGGCGCGGAATCTCGTTCCGCTCATCCGCTCGCCCAGGCAGTCGTCCGCTCGGCTCAGACTCAGGGTCTGCCTGCTTCCGTTATGGACGAAGTCGAGTCGCTGACGGGACGCGGTCTGCGCGCCGTCTCGAACGGCAAAACCGTTTGGATCGGTAATCAAAAGTTGATGGATGAAGCGGGCGCGCCGATCTCTCCCGATGCGCTCAATCACGCGCAATCGCTTCAAGGATCAGGGAAGACGTTGATGTGGATTGCGATGGACAAAACATTGATCGGTTTGATCGCGCTCGCCGACACCCTGCGCACCGAAGCCGCGCCGACCATGAAAGCGCTCAAACAATCGGGCGTGGCGCACACCATCATGCTGACTGGCGACAATGAGCGTTCGGCTTCCGCCATTGCATCTGAAATCGGTCTGACCGAATTCCGCGCCGACCTGATGCCCGAAGATAAACTGACTGTGATCCGCGAACTTGTAAAGGAATATGGTCAGGTGGCGATGATCGGCGACGGCGTGAATGATGCACCTGCACTCGCAAATGCCACCGTGGGCATCGCTATGGGCGGCGCAGGAACTGACGTTGCATTGGAAACCGCCGATGTGGCATTGATGGGCGATGATCTTTCCAAACTGCCGTTTGTGGTTGGCTTGGGTCGCGCCACGCGCGCGATTATCATGCAGAACCTATTCATCTCGCTCGGCGTGATCGCCTTCCTTGTCATCACATCCTTGACGGGTATCGTCAGCATCGGCATTGCCATCATCTTCCACGAAGGCAGTACGTTGGTCGTCGTGGCGAATGCATTGAGGCTGCTTGGGCACAAGGAAAAACACTCGATGGTGTAATTCATGGTGGTGCCAGATCGAATAGATTGGAGAGAATAATATGAATGCCTATCATCGCTGGTTATGTCAATCGGCTTCATGGAAGGCGGGTTTGAGACAATTGTTACCCTGGGCGTTGGAAGGAGTTGATCTGGGCGATCATGTTCTGGAAATCGGACCTGGACCTGGCTTGACCACCGACCTCCTACGAACGCGTGTCTCTCAAATGACCGCACTCGAGATTGATCCGCGCCTGGCAGACTCGCTCAAACAGCGCATGGCAAATACGAATGTACGCGTCATGCAGGGTAATGCAACGGACATGCCTTTTGAAGATCGACAATTCTCGGCGGTGGTGGCGTTTACAATGCTTCATCACGTTCCATCGGTGGCTTTACAAAACAAATTGATCGCGGAGTCGTTTCGCGTGTTGAAACCTGGCGGTGTGTTCGCAGGTGTTGATAGCCTCTCCAATCTGAGATTTCAACTCATTCATCTTGGCGATACAATGGTTGCTGTGGATCCCGATACCTTGGGTGCGCGCTTGGAGTCGGTGGGTTTCACCCGCCCGCGTGTTGACAAGACGGTGCGTCGTTTTCGGTTTCAAGCCTTGCGTGCTGGGTAAAAAAAGATGCCTAAGATTCTTCAACTTCTCGGTTACGCCTTAATTCCTGCAATCACAATGACTCTGGCTGGTATTTGGGCCGTTTGGCGCGCACCAGGAGAGAACATGCGAAGTGCATTAATGCACTTCGCGGCAGGCGTGGTATTTGCTGTTCTTTCAGTTGAATTTCTCCCCGATCTGGTCCACGAACATTCCGCGCTTGCAACAGGGATTGGGTTCGCTTTGGGTACGGCGGCGATGCTCGCGATCCGTGCATGGGGTGCAAAGCGTATAGAAAAAGAAGCCGATGCGAGCAACAAATTTTCGGGAAGTCTGATTGCCGCTACTGCCGTGGATATCGCGGTGGATGGCATCATGCTTGGCATTGGGTTTGCGGCAGGAGCAAAGCAAGGCATTTTGCTTACCATCGCGCTGGCTTTTGAACTCATATCACTTGGGCTGGCAGTGGCGTTGGAATTGCAAAAAGGCAGAATGCCGCGTAACCGCATCGCGCAAAGCATCCTTTCGCTGTCCGCCTTATTCGTATTTGCCGCGCTATTGGGAACACTCGCTCTCTCCTTTATCGGCGGAATTTTGTTGGTGGGTGTGATCGCATTTGGCGCAGCGGCACTGCTGTTTCTCGTAACGGAGGAATTGCTCACGGAAGCGCATGAGGTGACGGAAAGTCCGCTGTTGACTTCCATGTTCTTTGTCGGCTTTCTGGCAATTCTGTTGATGGAATTGTTGAGTTGACAAAGTGAAGCGCGCAACATGGCAACCATCACTGATTGGATCATAAGCGTAAGCTCAATTCTGCTCTTGATCGTTGTGACGGGGAGCTGGCTTACCAGTATTCGCCCGCAAAAGCCGACGAAGGAAATTTCGAGTCGGTGGTTTGCCTTGCCCGACTGGGCGCAGGTCATCCTAGGATTTTTGGCGATTGCCATTTTTATCTGGTTTGGATTTCTGCTGTGGATTCCGCTTCCGTTGCGGTTGCCCGAACTTTTGATCTCGCTCACGCGTTCCGTTGGCTTCATCATCTTTCTTATCGGGTTGTTTCTCGCGTTATGGGCGCGTTGGGTGTTGGGCACAATGTACGGCGTCAGCACAGGTTCGTCCGCCCCGCTGCTGGAGAAACATCGCCTCATTCAGCGCGGACCGTATGCTTTCGTCCGCCATCCGATGTATATTGGATATTGGCTGGTGATGCTTGGAGTCCTATTGACTTATCGCACATGGACGCCGCTATTGTTGCTGATTGTCATCGTGCCTTCATTCTATCGTCGAGCGCGGCGCGAAGAAATTTCGCTGGGCAAAATGTTTGGTGAGGAGTATCAAGCCTACGCTAGGCATGTACCGATATTCCTTCCGCGCTGAAAAAAGAAATCGAGGGAGAACCAATGAAAGTAAATTTTATCGCCATCCTGAGATCGCTCCTGCTATTCGCTCTGGCAGGCTTGGCTGAAATCGGCGGCGGGTACCTCGTCTGGCAATGGCTTCGGGAAGGCAAGGCGCTGTGGATCGGGATCGTTGGCGGCGTTGTACTCTTTCTCTACGGGGTGATTCCCACCCTGCAAACAGAATCAGCTTTTGGTCGGGTCTATGCCGCGTATGGCGGAATTTTCGTCGTGCTTTCGATCCTCTGGGGGATGGTCTTCGACCACTGGCGTCCCGATCGTTTTGATATACTCGGCGCGGCCTTTGCGCTTGTTGGAGTCTCCATTATTATGTGGGGACGGCTATTTTTTCGATGATGGCGGCTAAAAAAGAGTTTTGAGATTGATGAGAGATAAAAGCGTATGAAATGGCAATGGGTAATACTATTGGCAGGCTTGGGACTGTATGTTCTCGTTCTCGTCCCAGGATTTCTTCCTCATACGAGCGATAGTGTTGTCGCCATTGTGGCGGGAGTGACACTTGCCACTGTTGCAGTATTTGGATTCGACACAAACCACGTGAGCAGGAGGCTTGCGGCCTTGATGATTATCGTGAGCCTAATCATGTTTTCGGCAGGTATCGTGCTGGCTCGCCAAGGCCATCCGTATGTCCAGTTGGCGCTCTCCGTGCCAGCGACAGGGCTTGGGTTCTTCGGCGCCCGAATGTTGATTGACAAAAGGAAGAAGAATGATTAAACAAAATTCGTATATCCCGTTATATGTCGCGACAGCAATTCTGGCATTGGCGCTCCTGATAACCGCCGT
>JAKANW010000505.1 GCA_021823555.1 Chloroflexota bacterium | reverse complement strand
AAATGATAGGTTTTCACGATCCATGAGGATTCGGCAATCGCCATAATTGCATACTTTCCTCTTACACTCACTCATTCCCCCCGATGATAAAATATTCCCATGCTGCCCGATTTCCGTGTCCGCCAGCGCGACTATTTGCTCGAACTTTCGCGCGCCCTCACCCAGGAACTCGACCTGGACAAACTGTTGGCGCGCGCCCTGCGCAATTCCATTGAAATGCTGGCAGGCCAGGCGGGGTTGATCGCTCTCAAAGAAACAGACGGCTGGCGCGTGGCGACCGCATACGGCATCCCACCCGCCTTCCTTTCTTATCTTGAGCCGCTCCTGGCCGAGGAAAAAGTCCGCGAACTCGATATCATCGAACTCAACCGCATGTTGAAGGACCTGACTTATACGGCCAGCATGGGTCTGCTCAACGGCACGGGTCTGCCGCTCGCCGCCCACGGGCAGGTCATCGGCGTGATTTTCATTTTCCGCAATTATCCCGACCTGTTCTCCCCCAACGACCGCGTGCTCCTGCAATCCTTCGCCGACCAGGCTGCCATTGCCGTCTTCAATGCCCGCCTCTATGGACAGATCACCTACGAAAAGCAACGCCTCGACGCCCTCCTTGATTCCGCCGCTGATGGCATCCTCATCCTCAAAGCAGATTTGACCATCGAGCGCGCCAACGATGCTTTCAAGCGGATGTACGGTCCGACTCACGAGGAACTGGTCGGACGTCCCCACGAAGAAATCATCCGTTGGGAGGGTGAACCGCAAGGCGCAACTTTGAGCGAATCTATTGCGGGCGGCTGGCCGCTCACACCCAACGCCACCTTATACGTGGAAGGCGATCTCAAGCGGGAATTCCCCTCTCCCCTGCCCGTCGGTGTGACCTATGCCCCGCTGCTCTCCTCCGAGGGAAAACTGCACAACGTCATCGTCAGCGTGCGCGACATCACCCACTTCCGCACCGCCGAGCAGATCAAATCCACTTTCATCTCCATCGTCAGCCACGAGCTGCGCACTCCCGTGGCGCTCATCAAAGGCTATGCCTCCACGCTGCGGCGTGACGACGCCAAATGGGACAAGCGCACCATCAGCGACTCGCTGGCCGTCATCGAAGAGGAGGCCGACCGTCTTTCGAAGATGATTGACGATCTGCTGGATGCCTCCCGTTTGCAGGCAGGTGGCATGAGCCTCAACAGGGCCGATGTCGCTCTCGGGGCCCTCGCAGCTCGCGTGGCGGAACGATTCGGTCCTCAGTCCAGCAAACACAAAATCGTGACCGACTTCCCCGAAAAATTTCCCGTCATCCTGGCCGACGAACCCCGCATCGAGCAAGTGCTTGCCAACCTGGTATCCAACGCGATCAAATATGCGCCCAAAGGCGAGATCAGGATCAGCGGCAGCGTGCGGCCCGATCAGGTGATCGTGTGTGTCAGCGACGAAGGTCCCGGCATCGACGCGCGTGACCTGCCGCACATCTTCGACCGCTTCTATCGTTCGACGACAGCCGTCAAACACACGAAAGGCGCAGGGCTGGGACTCTACCTGGCCCGCGCGATCGTCGAAGCCCATGGCGGCCGCATCTGGGCGGATGCTGCGACAAATTCATCACAGCGCCCAAAGCCTGACTCCGGCGCAAGGATTTGTTTCTCCCTGCCGCGTTGACCGAGGGTGCGTCGCGCCTGTTTTAACGGAGCGAACTCACCCGAAAGATTGGTTTCATTAAACGGCGCCAGTCTACCCGTCTGGTGCGACGCACGTACACAGGACGCCAAAGTCTCCAGACTTTGGAAAGCCGACGATAGGAGTCGTCGGACTCCAACAAAGGACACCCCATGACCACAACATCCATCCCCGCTCGTAGTGAGATCAACAAGGATTACACCTGGAACGCCGAGAGCGTCTTCGCCACACCGCAAGATTTTGAAACCGAAGTGGAAGCCATCCTGGCTGCCCTGCCTGGGATCAGGAAATTCCAGGGCAGGCTGAGCGAAGGGCCTGCCATCCTGGCCGACGCTTTTGAAGTCGTGGAAGGATTGCTGGCACGCGCCTCCCGCACCTATATCTACGCGGGCTTCGCTCATAGCGTGGATACAGGCGACCAGGCCGCCGCCGCCATGAGCAGCAAAGCTCAGAGCATGTACGGACAGTTGCTGGCGGCCAGTTCCTTCGTCAATCCTGAACTGCTGGTCATCGGACAGGAAAAACTTACCCAGTGGATGAAAGCCGAGCCGCGCCTGGCAGATCACGGACAGCGCTTCCATGACCTGTTCCGCAGGCAGGCGCACGTCCGCTCGACGGAGGTGGAGGAAGTGCTCGGCATGTTGAGCGATCCATTCAGCGGCGCAGGCGCGGCCGCCAGTCTGCTGACCAACGCCGATATGAAGATCCCCGCCGCCCTGGACAGCGCAGGCAACACGGTTGAGTTGGGCGAATCCACCATCTGGAAACTGATGTCTGAGGAAGACCGCGGCCTGCGCCAGCGCGCCTGGGAAAACTATCACGAGACTTTGCTTGGATTCAAAAATACCCTGGCCGCCAACCTGTCCACTTCGATCAAACAGAACGTCCTCCAGAGCCGCGTCCGCAAACATGCCAACGCATTGGAGATGATGCTGTCCGAGTACAACATCCCCGTCTCGGTCTTTCACAACCTGTTGAAAACCTTCGAGAAAAACCTGCCCATCTGGCACCACTATTTCGAGATCCGCCGCAAGGCGCTCGGCGTGGATACGCTTGAACCCTACGACATGTGGGCGCCGCTGGTCAAGGATCGCGTCAAGATCCCCTTCCACCAGGCTGTGGAGCTGATCTCCGAGGGACTGCTCCCGCTCGGCAGGGACTACGTGGGCATCCTACGCAATGGCTGCCTCGAAGAGCGCTGGGTGGATGTATATCCCAACAAGGGCAAACGCAATGGCGCCTTCTCATGGGGCGCGCAGGGCACACATCCCTTCATCATGATGTCCTATACCGACGAGATCTTCAGCCTGTCCACCCTGGCACACGAGCTCGGCCACTCCATGCACTCCTATCTCACCTGGCACAACCAGCCCTTTGTCTACGCTGATTACTCGCTCTTCGCCGCCGAGGTGGCTTCCAACTTCCACCAGGCCATGGTGCGCCGCCACCTGCTCAAGACCAAAACTGAACCCAATTTTCAGATTTCAGTCATCGAAGAAGCCATGGCAAACTTCTACCGCTATTTCTTCATCATGCCCACCCTGGCCCGCTTCGAGTTGGAGACTCACACCCGCGTCGAGCAGGGACAGCCTCTCACCGCCGACACATTCATCAACCTGATGGCCGATCTCTTCACCGAAGGCTATGGCGGCAAGGTCAATGTGCGCCGTGACCATGTCGGCATGACCTGGGCGCGCTTCGGCCACCTGTACAGCGACTACTACGTCTATGCCTACGCCACGGGCATCGCAGGTGCACACGCATTGGCAGGCCGCGTCCTGGGCGGCGAACCGAATGCGGTTGAAAATTATCTCGGCTTCCTGAAGGCAGGCTGTTCCGACTATCCGCTCGAAGTGCTCAAACGCGCGGGTGTGGATTTGACCACTCCCAAGCCCGTGGATGAAGCCTTCGCCGTCATGGCCGATTACGTGAATCGGCTGGAGAAATTATTGGGATAACGTTCCCTCATCCCCGGCCCTTCCCCCTGTGGGGGAAGGGAGTCATTCCCTCTCCTTTTGGGAG
>JAKANW010000504.1 GCA_021823555.1 Chloroflexota bacterium | reverse complement strand
CGATCTTTGTCCAGAACACCGAACATCTCGCCTATATTGAAAACCGCATCCGCCAGACCCTCGGCCTGCTCCCGTTTCAACCGGGTTTGCCACTGGCTGATGCGTAGGAAGACCAACCATGCGCGTCACCCGTGAAACCCTCATCCGCATCGCCAAAGAGACCGCCCAGGAGCGGGCCTTCAACGACAAGGATATCGTCGCCGCCTACCTGACCGGTTCCCTCGTCTCCGACTCCGACCCGATGATGGGCGGCGCCGCCGACATTGACCTGATCCTCGTCCATGCCAGTACTCCCATGCAGAAGCGGGAATTGGTCAAACTAACGCCTGATTTCCACTTGGACATCGGTCATCGCGCCAAGGCCGAGTTCAAGTCGCCGCGAGAACTGCGCGGGGATCCCTGGTTGGGCTACGAAATGTACGCCCCCATGCTTTTATATGAGCGCGAGAAATTCTTTGATTTCGTGCAGGCTGTCTTGCGCGCCGGATTTGAATTCGAGAGTCCTGCCCTCACGTTGCAGCGCTGCCGTAAGTTGCTGACCCATGGCCGCCAGGTCTGGATTGACTTGAGCGACATCGGCGGGAAAGCCGGGCCGAAGGAAGTGGCGCAATATCTAAAGTCGCTCTACCACGCGGTGAATGCCGTCTGCGAATTGAGCGGACCGCCCATCCAGGAACGCCGCCTGTTGCTGGAATTCCCGGCTCGCGCCGAAGCCGCTGAACATCCCGGCATGGCCGCGGGGGTGCTGGGTCTGTTGGGCGCGAACAACCTCGAGGCTGGACAGCTTTCCGACTGGCTGACCGACTGGAGGTCCGCTTTCGAGACAGCCACGGGAAATGCAAAAGTGGATGGCCGCATCCATCCGACCCGCTTGAACTATTACGAGAAGGCCATCCAGTCCATCCTGGGGGGCGACACGCCTGTCGCGGCGCTGTGGCCCTTGTTCCAGACCTGGACTCTGGCTGCGGTCGTCCTGCCCGAAGAACAGGCTAAAGTCTGGCAGGCAGCGCGTGAGTCGCTGGGATTCGCAGGCGCGGGATTCGCCGAACGCGTCGAAGGGCTGGATCACTTCCTGGATGACGTGGAGATCCTGCTGGATGAGATCGCGGCAGCCAACGGGCTGGAAACATCCACGACCATTTGATGCGGCACTCCCTGATTACCTTACAGAATGGTTTTTGGACGCAGAAAAATCGCTGATTTTTTGCTGATCCAAGAAGAAAAATCTGTTTTCAGCGTGAATCAGCGTCCCGATTTTGAAAGTATAAGGTAATCAACAGCACTCCCTTGTTTTTCAGCGAGGGAGTGCTGTTTCTACTGCTTCTTACACAAATCTCCAAACATCAGGGGAAGTTTTTACAGGCAAAATAGGGAATCAGATTTAGATATTTACGCAGTGCTCTGCAATTGGCACAATTCTGAAACGATGTGTGGGTTGGAAAAGAGTTATACTAAAAATGAACTTTTCACTGCAAAAACGCCGAAAAAACTCGAATATATTGAGAAGCCTTTCACATTTGTAATGTTATTTCGGTACTCTGGTACCGTTCGCCATTTGTGATTATGCGGGATAATGAAATTATATTATAAGGCATTGCGTTTTTCCTGCCCTGCGCCATCCCCCCATCAAGCACTGCATATCTGAAAAAAGTTAGGAACTAAGGCCAGGCTGGCGAACGAATTTTTACGCCAGTGTTCAGGCTGCCAGAATCAACATCGTTATATCTTCGTGCTTCTCTGCGGCCTGCCTGTACAGGTCGCTTTGTTTAAGAGCGGCCAACGGCTCGAAAGGAAGATCCGATGAATAGGTTATTTAATAACTTGATAATCCTTATCGTTGTCGCCGCGATAATCGTTACCCCAGGCTATGTCGAGGCGGCGCCAAAGTTCAGCGGCGGTGACAGAAATCCCGTTGCGATGGCAGCGGATAACATCCCAGCTTTTCCGGGTGCGGAGGGATTCGGGGCTTATTCCGTCGGAGGGCGAGGTGGGGCCGTGATTGAAGTGACAAATCTGGACGACTCGGGTCCCGGTTCTTTGCGCGCCGCCATCGACGCTAGCGGGCCGCGCATCGTTGTTTTTCGCGTGTCTGGCACAATCGGTCTTGTATCCAGCCTTGTGATCCGAAATCCTTATATCACAATTGCCGGGCAGACTGCCCCGGGGGGTGGAATTACGTTACGGGATCTCCGCGCAGAGACTGACCCGTTGTTGGCGATTCAAACACATGACGTAGTCGTTCGCTATCTGACCTGGCGTGCAGGACCTCCAGCAGCAGGCGACGCGGTGGGCATTATCGCCGATCATGCTCATGATACTTACAACATTGTGGTTGACCACAACTCTATGAGTTGGGGGATTGACCAGGTCTTTGCCACCTGGTATGACGTTCACGATATCACAATCCAATGGAATATATTCTCTGAAGCCTTGAATTGCAGCCTGCATCCAAAGGGCTGTCATAGCAAAGGACCCATGCTTGGAAGTTATGCCAGCGATGAGCGAAAAGACAAGCCAGGCGCATATAACATTAGCTTCCATCACAACTTGATGGCTCACAATGGGGAGCGCAATCCATTGGTCAAGACGAGTGGGGTGTGCGATGTGGTAAACAACGTAGTCTACAATCCCTTTGGAACGTTCAGTCACGTGGATATGGATTCTCAATTGACTATGCTTCCCGTCAATTATGTTGGCAATTACTTCAAGCCTGGCCCCAATACGACCCCCGGAAAATATGGCATACGGGCCATCAATCCCGGCTCCCCTGGGACGGAAATTTATGTGCAGGGGAATATCGGTCCTCATCGAATGACGAGCAACCTTCCGGAGATTGACATTGTCGACCCGAATTCGAGGCAATATGTTGTGTCGATTCGCCATCCAGCGGCAGCGGTGACTACGACTACCGCCTTTCAAGCCTATGACCAGGTGCTGGCAGAGGCGGGCGCCAATAAGGGACTGAGTTGCGACGGGACTTTCTTTTCACGTCAGGACGCGATTGACGCGCGGATCGTCAACGATGTAAAGAATGGCACCGGCAAGATCATTGATGATCCCTCGCAGGTCGGCGGCTGGCTGACGATTGCTCCCGCGGCTCCCTGCGCCGATTCAGACCATGACGGGATGCCGGATATCTGGGAACTGAAATATGGCCTCGATCCCAATGATCCCTCGGATGCAAACAAAGATGCCAATGGGAATGGATACACAAACATCGAAGAATTCCTGAATGGAACGAATCCAATTCAGTAATCGAACAACTCATGCAGCGCTCTCAATCCGGACGAATCAACCAACAACAGAATTCTGTCCCAACGAAAAGATTGCTTTTCGTTGGCCCCAAGCCGCCTCCCATCGGAGGTTCTCCTCTCACTGTACAGGCCATGCTTGAAGAGTTGGCATTCTATCCTTCCATCCGGGTCATATTAATCAACACGTCACCGGCTCTGGATGTTAGAAAGAAAATGACAGGCTTCAATTTCGAGAAGGTGCGGCGGTCGCTGGCGATTCTGCCAAAATACATCTATGAAATCCCACGTTGCGATGCGGTTCTGGTGTTTGCCAACGATCTGTTCGCCATTACCCTTGCACCTATTTTGTTATTTTGGGCGCGGATTTTTCGCAAGCCATTTTATCTCAAACCGGTTGGAGCCATTTTGGATCTTTTCATCAACGCCCAGAAAAAAATATTCCAGG
>JAKANW010000503.1:1484-3703 GCA_021823555.1 Chloroflexota bacterium | reverse complement strand
GTACCGGTCGGCGCAACGGTGGTCTGCGCCGCGTTGCGAATGCCATGCTGTTTGATGCCTTTCACAATCGCGTCCCACTTGACCTCCGGCCGGCCCCAATCGTGCACGTAGGGATCCAACGGGCCGGGCGGAGTCCAACGCATGTCGTCCATGTCATAGATGCTGCCTTCGATAGCCGGGAACGGGCCGCGCTCCATCGCCAGTTCGATGCTGGTCTGCATGGCATGATAGCGGACGAATTCCATCACTTGCGCGCCAAATTCCTGTCCTTCCTTCGAGCCGTAGCGCACACCCACGTGGTACATCAGATCAGCCAGGCCCATAATGCCCAATCCGATGCGGCGGGCGCGGTGGGCGGCTTCCTTCAATTGCGGGACGGCGGGAACATAGGCGTTGGCCTCCACCACATCATCGAGGAAGCGCGTGGCCGTGACCACAGACTGGCGGAGAGTTTCCCAATCCACGGTTCCGTCCGGTCCGCAATGCTCATTGAGGTTCACCGAGCCGAGACAGCAGTTCTCGTACGGCCCTAACCATTGCTCGCCGCACGGGTTTGTCGCTTCGAGCGGATACAAATGCGGAACAGGATTTTGACGATTGGCCGCGTCCAGAAACAACACGCCCGGTTCGCCATTGTGATGCGCCTGCTTGACGATCTTATTGAACAGATCGCGCGCCTTCACCTTGCGATACGAACGAATGCCAATGCCTTCCTTTTCGGCCTGTTCCAGCGTGCCGCGAAATTGACGATACTTCATCTCACCGATGTCCGGGAAGCGCAACTCCCAATCACCATCCTCCTTCACAGCGCGCATGAAGGCGTCGGTGATGCCAACCGAAATATTAAAATTGGTGATCTGATTTTCATCCGTCTTGCAGGTAATGAATTCTTCCACATCGGGATGATCGACGCGCAGAACGCCCATATTTGCGCCGCGCCGCGTCCCGCCCTGGGCGATCTCGCCGAAAGCATGATCGTAGACGCGCAGGAAGCCAACCGGCCCGGTGGCCTGGCCTGCCGAAGATTTCACCAGTCCACCCTTCGGGCGCAAGCGCGAGAATGAAAAGCCGTTCCCGCCGCCCGTCTGTTGGATGAGCGCCGCGTCGCGCAGGGTTTGGAAGATACCGGCGCTGTCGCGTCCCATGTCATCCGAGATCGGAAGCACAAAGCAGGCCGCCAATTGACCAAGCGGCGTGCCCGCGCCGGTAAACGTGGGCGAATTCGGAAAGAATTTCTTGCTGGTGAGCAGGTAATAATATTCCACGGCGCGCTTCATCACATCTGCGCTCCACGCCTCCTCGACCTTGGCGATGTGATAGGCCACACGCCAGAACATCTCCTCCACAGTTTCCACCGGCTTGCCGTCATCCCCCCGGCGGACATAGCGCTTCATCAGCACCTGCCGCGCGTTGTCAGTCAAGTCAACCTTGGGAAGCTTCTTCGGCATTGCGGGAGTGGGCATCAATCCCTGGTTGGTGTGTGGAACGACTGTGGTAGCCATAACAAATCTCCTCTTTGAGTTGTAAGATGGTAAAAATAGCGACAAAAAAACGGCAAAGACACTCCTGCCTGTTGAGAAGGAGACTTTACCGCTGGAATTAGCCTTCGAGCAGGCGGTCTATTTCATTACGTAAGGCATGTAGATCATCCAGACGCAGGTAAACAATGGCGTAGCGGATATAGGCGATCTGATCCATTTCCTTCAAGCGGCTGATGACCAAGTCGCCGACCACGCGCGAGGAAATCTCGGCCTTGCCCATCTTTTGCAGGTCCGATTCCACCTGTCCGATCATCCGCTCAATGTCCGCGGCGGAAACGGGACGCTTGGCGCACGCAATCCGCACGCCGCGCGCCAGTTTCTCGCGGTCGAACTCCTCGCGGGTACCGTCCTGCTTGACGATCAGTGGGGTTGCCAAAATGGGACGTTCGTAACTGCTGAAACGCTGGCCGCATTTCAGGCATTCGCGTCGGCGCCGAATCCCACCGTGGCTGTCGTGAGATGTATCGAGCACTTTAGAATCGTCGTTTTGACAATAGGGACAACGCATAATTCATCCAAAATTAGAACAGATGTAGCCGCCATATATGGGCGTATTTGCTCTGCATCCCCGTACATATGGCGAAGTTAATGGGCATTCTAACATAGTTGCAAAGCGGCCTCAAGAGGCAAAAGGGGTGATTTACCTTAAAAAATGACGGCGGCATCAAACTGCAATGT
>JAKANW010000503.1:0-1474 GCA_021823555.1 Chloroflexota bacterium | reverse complement strand
GCGCGTGACAAGCTAGGACCTCCAGCAAACAATCCTGCGAGAGGTTGCCCACTCCACACAAAGGATATAGACTCCAATCTGTGCGCGTCCAATTGCGAAATCCGTTTTTCCCTTTGCTCGCGGTGCTGGCACTGCTCCTGCAAATCGCGGAACCCTCGCGCGCCTGGACGATCCTGTTCATCGTGTTCGGCGCGACGACCCTCAGTTCCTACGCCTGGGGCCGGACAATTGCGCACAACCTGCACTTGACGCGCGAACGTCACGTGGGCTGGATGCAAGTCGGAAGTCATATCGAGGAACGCGTCACCGTCCGCAATTCCTCCCTGCTCCCCGCGGCATGGATTCGCCTGTGCGACCACTCCAGCCTGCCCGGCTACAAAATCGACACGACCCTTACACTCGGCCCGGGCGAGTTCAAGCAATGGGACAGCCGCGGCAACTGCAATCAACGCGGACTCTTCACGCTTGGCAACTGCGACCTGGAGACCGGTGACCCATTTGGGATTTTCTGCTTCACCGTCCACAATTCCCAGCGGACCTCGGTCATGATCCTACCGCCCGTGGTTGACCTGCCGCCCTACAACATCGCGCCTGCCGGCTTCGGCGGCGACAGCACTCACCACGCGGCGATCAGCGAAGTCTCGCACAACGCATCCACCGTACGCGCCTACCAACCAAGAGACAGCTTGCACCTCATCCACTGGCCGACAACGGCCCGGCAGGGACAACTCTTTGTCCGTCAGTTCGACAGCTCGCCCGAAGGCGATTGGTGGATTCTGCTCGACCTCAACCGCGGCGCGAACCACGGAGAAGGCATCACATCTACCGGGGAAGCCGCCATCACATTGGCCGCGTCGCTCATCCAACGCGGCTTGACCCGGAAGCGGCGCGTCGGGCTGCTGACGAATGCCAAAGAACCGGTGCGTCTCGCGCCGCAGACCGGCGAGGCGCAGCGCTGGGCATTAATGGAAGCGCTGGCAGTCGCGGACTTTGGCGATGTTTCGCTGGGAACTTTCCTCGAACATGCTCGCGCCTTCATTCACCAACGCGCCAGTTTGCTGGTCATCACCGCCAGCGCCAGCACAGACTGGCTCACGCCGCTGCACCTGTTGACCGCGCGCGGTCTGCCGCCCACCATCTTTTTACTTGACCCGGCCGCGTTCGGCGCGCACGTCTCCGCCCAGCCGGTGGCGGAGTTCTTGCAACGGCGCGGCCTCACCCACCACCTCGTCACGCGTGAAGCGTTGAAGCCTATCACTCACACGCACGACGAACGTTGGACCTGGCAGCGGTCGGCCGCCGGGGGCTTCATTCCGGTACGTATTCCGGCCAGTTCAACGTCGCAGCGAGAGAAGCTATGAAAATCATCGAACATCTCCCGCTGCGTTCGGGCTTGGTCTTTCTTTTATGGCTGGCGGCCATGAGTAATCTTGCCGCGGGGCTGGCGGCCAGCATCCGAGAAACAAGCGCAAAC
>JAKANW010000502.1 GCA_021823555.1 Chloroflexota bacterium | reverse complement strand
CTCGCCGGGGAATCCGACGATGATGTCCGTCGCGATGGAACAGTCCGGCAAGCTGGCACGGATTTTGGCTACCAGGTCGCGGTAATCCTGCTGAGTGTAACCGCGCCTCATATTCGATAAAACTTCATCGTCGCCTGCCTGGATCGGAAGTTCGATGTGCGGCATGACGCGCGGAAGTTCGGCGATGGCTTCGATGAGATCGTCGCCGAAGTAGTTGGGATGCGAGGTGAGGAAACGAATGCGCTCGACGCCTTCGATCTCGTGGATCAGGCGCAGGAGAGCCGCCAGGTTGGGGCCGTCGGGAACATCCTTGCCGTAGCGGTCAACGATCTGGCCGAGGAGCGTGATTTCCTTGACGCCCTGCCTTGCCAGCGAGCGGACCTCGCCCACGATGTCACCGACGGGGCGGCTACGCTCGATGCCGCGCTTGTAGGGGATGATGCAGAAGGTGCAGGCGTGCGAACAACCGTAAACGATGGGCACGTGCGCGCTGACGAGTTTTCCGCGCTCGGCGGCGGGCAGGATGAGTTCGTCATCCATCAATAGGAAGCGGCGGGCGGTTTCGGCATCTTCGAGAGAGTGGACTTCGCCCTGCGTGAGGTGCGAGATGAGCGGGCCGGGGTCGGATGGCGGCGAGAAGACATCCACGTAGGGAAGTTTCTCCTTGAGCTTTTCCGCGCCGCGCACGCCGACCATGCAACCCATTAAATTGATAATGAGGTTGGGATTCTTTTGCTTGAGCGGTTTCAGGGAACTCAGGCGTCCGTAAGCCTTGTCTTCGGCAGACTGGCGCACGACGCAGGTGTTGAGAACGATAACGTCCGCTTCATCGGGTGTTGCGGTAAAAGTGTAGCCAAGGTGTTCCAAGGAGGAGCCGACGCGTTGTGAGTCGGCCACGTTCATTTGGCAGCCTTCGGTCCAGATGTGGTATTTCATAGGTTTAAAATTATACCAAGATTGGTCAGATTCAATGTCCGAGAATTTAGAGCGAGATATGAACTGATCAGCTTCCATACATAACGCAGTAGGTCGGATTGGCAACACCGCGCTTGCGTTCGGTGCAAGTGTCCGACCTACTGAAAAGATGCCCCGAATTTTTGGTTCGGGGCATCTGCGCAAGAGGAGAATTTTTTATGGATGCGCAGACAGGGTAACGGTCAGGGTTTGCTGCTTTCCATCCCGCAGGATGGTCAGCTTGACCTGCTGGCCGGGTTGAGCATTTTGTATAAAATTCTGCAGATCATTGAACGTGGAAATCGTAGTGTTGTCCATGGCAATGATGACATCGCCGCCAACCACCACACGCTGGCCGTTGATCAGCACGGGCTTGAAACTGCCCAGTAAACCGGCCTGGTCCGCCGGGCTGCCGGCTTGCACCTGCTCCACCAGCACGCCCGTCTGGTTGCTGGACAGGTTCATCTCTTTGTTGATATCCGGTGTGAGAGCTTGCCCGGCAATGCCGAGCCAGGTGCCTTGCTGCGGCGCGTTATTGCTGGCGGTTTGAGTTGAAGGCGTTTGTGCAGGGCGGGCTTCCAGGGTGACATCCATCGTTTGTTCCCTGCCGGAACGCAGGATGGTGAGCGTGACCTTTTGGCCCACATCGGTGTGGTCGGACAGATAGGCGATGACATCATCAATGGATTTGACCGCTGTACCGTCAATGGCAGTGATCACATCGCCGCCGACACGCAGGTCCTGGCCGGTGATTGAGACTTGGCGGCTGCTGCCCTGCAGTCCGGCTTTATCAGCAGGGCCGCCGGGGATGATATCTTCCACCAGGGCGCCGCGCTGGATGGCATTCAGGTTCATGGCTGTAGCGATATCAGGCGTAAGAGTAATGCCGCTCAAGCCCAGGTAAGGATGCTCGTATTTGCCGCTCTTGATCAGTTCCGGTATGACACGTTGGACAATCGCCGAAGGGATGGCAAAACCGATCCCGGCATTTGATCCGCTTTGCGACTCAATCGCCGAATTGACGCCAATGAGAGCACCTTGATCATTGACCAACGGGCCGCCGGAATTTCCCGGGTTGATCGGCGCATCCGTCTGGATGATATCCGGGATCGTATAGGTTACGCCGCTGGTACTGCTCTCATTGGCCGGCAATGACCGTCCCAGGGCGCTGACGATGCCCACGGTCATGGAATTTTCCAACCCATAGGGATTGCCAATCGCGACGGCAACCTGGCCCACTTTTACCTGGGTCGAATCACTGACTGTAATGGGTGTCAGCGTGAAACCGGGATTGTCCACTTTGATAACGGCCAGGTCGCTATCGGGGTCCGCGCCCACCAATTTGGCCGGCACCGTGGTGCCATCGGCGAATTTGACTTCGATCTGGTTCGCGCCGCCGATCACGTGATTATTGGTCACGATATAGCCATCCGTATTCCATACAAAACCCGAGCCAAGCGCCTGGCTGTATTGCGGTGTGGGCGGTTGATTATTGTTCTGGCCCGGCGCGCCAAAGAAATTGGGGAAGCCAGGGATACTGAATGGGGAACTCTGATTTCCGGGATTCAGGTTGGATGTACTCTGCTGTTGCACCACCTGAATACTGACCACCGACGGGTTCACCTGTGAATAAATACCTTCCAGGGCATTTTCATAGGCGCTCAGGGATGTGGTCGCCCCGCTGCTTGTGTCCTGTTGAGATGGCGGTTGCTGAGGCTGGATCGCGGCGGATGGTGCTTTTGTGGCGGACTGCGCCGGCAGGAGACTGGAGAGATTGGTAACACTTCCACAGGCTG
This sequence comes from Chloroflexota bacterium, assembly GCA_021823555.1. The sequence continues at coordinate 971 of JAKANW010000502.1, read as the reverse complement.
CCAGCAGCATACTGACGACAAGAACGGTAAAACCAACTTGCGCAATTTTGAGTTTCATAAGGAAACCTCCTTTGTATACTTTCGGTTTGGAGTATACAAAGGAGGTTCTGTTTCGTCCTTATAAGAAACCTATGGCAAGCTTAAGGAAACTTTATGTTCTGCCCCATCCCGGCCCCCCCCAAATTCAGAAAGCAGAATTTGGGGGAGGGACATTACAATGGCAAACTCACCGTAAACTCGCTTCCATCTCCAGGGTTGCTCTCCACGCCAAGCTGGCCGCCATGTGCGGTCACCAATTCGCGGGCAATCGTCAGCCCCAGCCCCATGCCTTGTTTGATACGCCGCCCGGTATCGCCGCGGTAAAACGGCAGGAAGATCTTTTCGCGCTCATCCGCGTGGACGCCCGCGCCCGAGTCACTCACCTTCAGCCAGAATATTTTTTCTTCAACACCGGCAGATATTTTCACCACGCCACCGGAGGGTGTGTACTTGATGGCGTTGCTGAGCAGGTTTCCCACCACCTCGGCCATTCGCACCGGATCAATGAAAATGGATGGCAGCGCCGCCGGGAGTTCCTCCCGCCAGACGAGGCGTTTCTCCTCTGCGGCCGCCTTCCACGGGATCAGGACGCCCCTCAGCCAGTCTCCCGTTTCGACAGGCTGGCGCGCCAACTCCAGACTGCCGGTCGTCTTGTCATAGAGATCGGCCAGTTCATCGAGCAGATATTGCAGCCGAAAGGTTTCTTCATCCATGCCGCGCGTCAGGTCAGCCAACAGGGACGGGTCCTCCGCCGCCCCCTTGCCGAGAGCATGGATGGCAGAACGCAGCGCCCCCAACGGGCGGCCCAGCTCATGCACCAGGTTGGATAGCATCTGGCGGCGGCTGGCTTCGGACTGGGAATTGGCGCGTGGTTGCTCAAGGCCGCGCCCGCAACCCCGGACCCACCGGCCGCCGTCGTCGACCCCTGGTTC
>JAKANW010000012.1 GCA_021823555.1 Chloroflexota bacterium | reverse complement strand
CCAAACTCACATTGACCGCTCCTTTCTTGAAACGCCGATCGCGGCGTCTGCTTCCAATGACAAGGTCCTGTTCATTCATGCTCAAGGCCCAGCGCAATAAGCCAACGCTGGTCGAGAATGAGGGGGAATTCAACTTTTCCACCAGGCCGATCAGGTTTTCGGGCTGGGCCGTGCGGACGGGCAGCCTGAGCACTTCGGCGGCCACGCGTTTGATGCCGGGCAGGGCCGAGGTGCCGCCTGTCAATACCATACCAGCGGGCAGCAAGCCGTCGTAGCCCGAGCGCTTGATCTCCTGCAGGATCAGGTTGAAGATCTCTTCGGTGCGGGCTTCGATGATGTGCGCCAGGTCCTGGCGATTGATCTGCACCGGATGGTCCTCGCCGAACGGACGGATACTGAAATATTCCTCCGGCCCTACTTCAGCGCGGACGGCATGGCCCTGTTGTTTCTTGACATCTTCGGCCTGGGTGGTGGGCAGCCTCAACCCGTGGGCAATATCCTGCGTGATGTGGTTGCCGCCGACTGCCAGCACCATGGTGTGCCACACGCTGCCATCCACATAAATAGCCAGGTCGGTCGTCCCGCCGCCGATGTCGCAGACGGCTACACCCATCTGGCGTTCCTGTTCGGTCAGCACCACCTCAGCCGAAGCCAGCGGGTTCAACACGAACTGCTGGATCTGCACCCCGGCTGCGCCTACACATTGGCGCAGGTTGTCCACCGTAGCGGCCGCGGCGGTGATGATGTGCGCTTCGACCTCCAGCTTGTAGCCGTGCATGCCTATCGGAGTATGGATGCCTTCCTGCCCGTCAATGGTGAAACCGCGTTGCACCACGTGGACGATCTCACGGTCATGAGGGATTGCCACCGTGCGCGCCTGCTCGAGGGCACGCGCCACATCTACAGCGTCAATCAGGCCGTGCGGCACAGCGGTCGCGCCGCGGCTGTTGACCGAAGAGACGTGTGCGCCCGCCAGGCTGACCAGCGCCGATGTGATCTCCAGTCCCGAAGTATGTTCGGCCTTTTCCACCGAGCGCGTGATGGCCCGCGAGGCCGCGCCCAGGTCCACGATCACACCTTTGCGGATGCCGTCCGACGGCTCGATGCCGACGCCGAGGATGCGGATGTTCTTATCATCCTCGACGCGTCCCACCAGCGTGCAGACTTTGGTTGTGCCAACGTCAATTCCTACCAGGATCTCTTCCATCACTTAACCATCCGATAGTAAGGCGCTTCAGCATGTACCACGCTGATAAAAATAGGAGACAAGCCGCGCGCCGAGAGCGAATCCACGAGTGCTTGATACACTCGCAATTTAGTAACCATATCTTTCGGGTTCTTCCCGAAGTAGACCTGCCAGCCGCGGCTGTCGGTCCAGCCCAAGCCATTGAGAGGGTCATAGATCAACGAACTACCCGGCGGGACATTCGGGGCCAGGGTCAACACCGCCTTGACCAGGTCGGGAGCCACGTAGGGCGGCGGGCTGTAAGGATCGTCTGGCGAGGGGGACCCACCAGGAGGCGCAGCCAGCGCCACGACCGGGATCAACCCATCCACCTGCCCGCGCGGATGGAAGGCCACGCCTGTTGCGTCCACCCACGTATAGCCACTGCCTTGCTGCCACATGATGACAGGCTGGCGTTCGGTCACGCGCACTTGCACCTGGTTCGGCAGCCCAATCGTTACCTGCGCCCCGGCCAGTTCCGGGTAAGTCAATCGCAGGCGGGCGGCGATTTCATCGGGCCTCAACATAAAGATTGGCTGGCCGCTGATGTCCAGCGCGGCGTTGATCTCTGCCGGGCTGAGGCGGGCTGCGCCGTTCACCTGTGCTTCGGTCACGCAGAAGGTAGGCGAGCCCCAGGCCAGGTAAATCGCTGTGCCCAGCATCAGCACCAGGATGAACGAGGCCAGCCGCGGCCCTGTCTTCCATTGGGGCAGGACAGGGACATGCAGACGCGCCTGTGGCAGTCCGACCGCGATCTGGAAGCGGCGGTTGGCGGGCTTGCGCTTTTGCTTTGCAACGGCGAATCCCGTCCTGCGCGCGGTGACAGGCGGCAGCGGGCGATAGGCTCGTTCGGAGGCCTGCTTCTGGCGCCTGGACTGTTCGCGGGCGCGGCGCTGGCGCACTTCCTCGGCGCGGGTGATGGTCGGTTTCTCGCTCATCCTGCGCTCCTGAAGATGTGCTCGGTGCGGTCGCGTTCGGCTTTGCGCTGCAAGGCCAGTTCGATCAAGCGGTCCACCAATTGGGGATAGGGCAATCCGCTGGCATCCCACAACTTTGGGTACATGCTGATCTGCGTGAATCCGGGAATTGTGTTCAACTCGTTCAGGTAAATCCGGTTCGTCTCTTTTTCGACGAAGAAATCCACGCGCGCCATCCCGGCGCAATCAATGGCTTTGTAGGCGTGCACCGCGTAGGCGCGGATCTGTTCGCTAACGTCCGCCGGTAATTTCGCAGGGATGACCAAGCCCGAGGTGCCATCCACGTATTTCGACTCGTACGAATAAAATTCGCGGCTGGGCAAGACTTCGCCGGGCGCCGAAGCCTGCGGTTCATCGTTCCCCAGCACACTAACTTCGATCTCACGCACGTCACCGGCCCCGCGCTCGACCAGCACGCGCCGGTCGAAGCGGGCGGCTTCCATCAGTCCCTCGCCCAGGTCGCCGCGTGAGCGGCACTTGGTGATCCCGACCGAAGAGCCGAGGTTGGCAGGCTTGGTGAAGAACGGATAGGCGCCCACCGCTTCGGCCCTTTCGATCACGGACTGGATATCCTTTTCAATTTCACTGCGCAGGACCAGGATGGAGTCCACAGTGGGAATACCGTTGGCGCGCATCACATCCTTGAAGATGCCTTTATCCATGCCAACCGCGGAACCGGCTACGCCCGCCCCCACGTAAGCGACATCGGCCATTTCGAATAAACCTTGGATGGCGCCGTCTTCGCCAAAGGTCCCGTGCAGGACGGGGAAGAAGATGTCGGGTTGGCTAACCAGTGTTAGTTCTTCGCCGTGTTGCGTCCACTCCGCTTCGCTGCGGGATGATATATTACGTATTGCGTAAAGCCCACCTTTGGTTGGGTCAGGGGAGAGGAGGATAGGCTCCAAACTTTCAAACTTTTCACCTTCAAACTTTCCAATCACATCCACGCCCGTCAGCCATTTGCCTGCGCGCGTGATGCCGATCTGCGTCACTTCATATTTGTCTGGGTCGAGCACAGACAGCACGGACCGCGCGGACATGAGCGAGACCTCATGTTCGCCGGAGCGTCCACCGAAGATGACGGCAACGCGCAGTTTGTGGGGGGAGGAGGCAGGTGATGTCATTGGTGTAGGCGATTCGTTTTGCGTTTTGCGTGTTGCGTCAAACGGAACACGTAACACGCAACATGTTCAAGTATTCCATTCTCCAACTAACTCAATTTCCAGTTCCAACGTAACGCCGAACTTTTCAGCGACGGTCTTCTGCGCCAATTCGATCAGCGCGCGGACATCGCTGGCCTTTGTCTTGCCATGATTGATGAAAAAATTTCCGTGCAGCGTGCTGATCTCAGCGTTGCCGATGCGCGTTCCTTTCAAACCCGCGGCTTCGATCAATCGGCCTGCATGATCGCCCTCGGGGTTCTTGAACATCGAACCCATGCTGGCGCCGGGCGGCTGCGTGGCCCTTCGGCGTGCGCTGAATTGCTCGATTTTAGCAGAGGCTGACTCTTTTGTCGCGTTTTTTAACCTGAACTCACCAGCAAGAACCACGGCTTTTACTTCACCGCGTTTCAATATGCTCGTGCGATAACCATAACCAAACTTCTCGGCAGGCCAGGTCTCCCTGCCAGTCTCGGTCAATAAGTCCGCATGGATAAGATCATGCGCCACATCGCCGTCGAATGCGCCGGCGTTGCCGTAGATCGCGCCGCCGACCGTACCGGGGACAGTCGCAGCCCATTCGAGACCGGACAGCCCTTTGGCTGCGGCTCGTTTTGCCAACTGGCTGAACGTGACGCCCGCTTCTGCCCAGACTTTGGGTTGGTCGCCGTTATCGAAACGGACTGCCTTGGCCCGGTTCAAGACCACCACCTCGCGCACACCCTGGTCGCTGACCAGCACGTTCGAGCCGCCGCCCAGCAGGATGAATTTCAATCCCAGCTTGCGCAAATAGGTAACCGCCTCAGCCAGCTCATCTGCCGACTTGACGGTGATCATCAAGTCGGCCGGGCCGCCGATGCGCGCGGATGTATACGGCGCAAGCGGGACGTTCTCTTGCACGGCATCGCCAAAGCGGGTGCGCAGGGAGTCGATGGGCAGGGTGGTGGGCATGGTTATCAGTGTGTCATGCTGGGGCCATCAGGCCGGAGCATCTCCATCTGTCGGGAGATGCTTCGCCGCACTCGCCATTTAAGGCTCGCGGCTCAGAATGACGTACAACTCTTTATTCCTTCTCCAAACTTTCGATCAGGCGGATGATGGCTTCCTGGCGTTCTCTCTCAGCCTTGCTTTTGGGCAGGCGTTTGGGCAGCGGCTTGCGGGTGCGGTTGGCGCGGTCGTTCTCAGCGTGGACCAAAACCATTTTTAACGGCGGCAGGCCCAGGCTCGCGCTGAGCAAAGCCGAAGCGGTCTCGGATTGATACGTGCGGGTGGTTTCATCCTTTTGCGATTGGTTCATCGTTTATCTCTTTCTGTTCCAGCGTGGGGCAGATGGCGACACCGTATTTGCATTCGGTGCAAGTGTCCGCTCTACTAAAGTCCGGCCAGCAGATTGGCGCTGACCTGATCGGCATCCCCGGCGGAAAGCACCAGCACCACGTCGCCGGAGCGGAGATGTTTGAGCAGATATTTGGTGGTTTCTTCGAGCGAACCGGTAAAGTGCGCCGATGGGTGTGGCATGGCGCCAACCACCTCAGCAGATGAGAATTCCTGCTTGGATTCGCGGGCGGCGTAGATCTCGGTTACAAGCACTTCGTCCGCCTCACCGAAAGCGCGCGTGAACTCGAAGAAAAGGGTTTGCGTGCGTGAGTAAGTGTGTGGCTGCCATACCGCCCAGATCTTGCGGCCCGGATAACGGGTGCGCGCCGCGGACAGGGTGGCGCGGATCTCGGTGGGGTGGTGGGCATAATCATCAATGATGGTGATGCCCTTTTTCTCGCCCGCTACCTGGAAGCGGCGGCCCGTGCCTTTGAATTCGCCCAGCGCAATGGCGGCATTCCTAAGCGACAGGTTCATCACGGCGGCTACGGCGAGCGCGGCCAGGGCGTTGCGCACGTTGTGTTCGCCAGGTACCTGCAGGGACACGTTTGCAGTCTGCAAGCCTGCGATATTGGTGGCAACGTTGAAGCTGAAACCGCCCTTCTCGTTGGGTTTCAGGTTGCGGGCCTGCATCCATTGCGGGCTGTTGATGGTCATTTCACCCTGGACACTGTAGGATATGACATGGCGGCCGCTCTTGCGGGCGCGCGGCAGCAGGGATGCGGAGCCTTCATCTTCTGCAGAAGCGATCAATACGCCGTCCGGCGGGAGGAGGTTGATAAATTCTTCAAACGCCGCGAATATATCTTCAAAAGTGGGATAACAATCCGGGTGGTCGTGCTCCAGGTTGGTGATAATTTCGATATGCGGTTTCAGGCCCAGGAACATGCGGTCATATTCGTCGGCTTCGATCACGAAGGCGTTGCCTTTTCCAGCGCGGGCATTTACGCCGTAATTGTTCATCACACCGCCCACGATGAAGGATGGGTCGCGCCCCAACGCGGAAAGCATCCAGGCGATCATGGCGGTGGTGGTGGTCTTGCCGTGCGTGCCGGCTACAGCGATGCCGGTTTTGTTATCCATCAACTTACCGAGGAAGTCTGCCCGTTTGTAGACCGGGATACCAGCCTTCAATGCAGCCTGCACCTCGACGTTATCATCCGGGATGGCGGAGGAACGTACGACCCAATCAACGCCCTGCACGTTACGCGGGTGGTGGCCGATGAAGACAGTCAAGCCTGAGGCCTGAAGATCGGCGGCAAACTGGGTCAGGACCTTGTCCGATCCTGTGACTTCGTACCCGCTCTCTTTGAGCAGGCGGGCAATGGCAGAGAGTCCGCTGCCGCCAATGCCGATGAAATGAACGTGAGTCATAATGGTTTATCCTGTGTAGCCGCCTAGATGTACACGATAATGACGAAAATGAAGCAAAGAATGACAGCGAAGTAAATTCCGGGCACGCCGAGCAGGTGGGGAGGCATGTAGACCATCATTGTATTGATGGAATCCAATAATGCTCCGGTTGGCGCGCTGACAACGTTTGGGTAGGGATAACGGGCCTGATCGAGATAAAAGAGGATGGTCCCGATGACCAGGTAGCCATTCAGCCCGCCCAGGATGATCCCGAACAGGGCGTCCTGCAGACGCTCGCGCGTAGCCTTGGATGCCAGGCGTGGGATGACCGCAACAGTTTGATAACCAAAGTAGACCAGCGAGATCAGGATCAGTGTGCGTATCCAAAATAACGAAGTGCCTTCATTGGGAAGGTCGCGCACGATGGGAATGTAGGCTTTCAAAAGAAGGTTGAGCGCTAGAGCGAGAATCACACTGAAAGCCACGAGCAATTCCTTGGCCCAGCCGCGCATCATGCCGATCACGGCGAAGACGATGATGTACATCCAGAAGACGTAAACGATACTCATCATAACGGCGTCTCTCCTGCCAGTTCGATCAACTGGCTGGCGATGGCGGCGGCAGCCTCTGGTTTTGCCAGAGACTGCATGGCAGCGCGCATGGCCTGGCGTTTGGCGGGGTTATCGAATAATTCTTTCACAAGCAATAAAAGCCTATCCTTCAGATATTGATCTTCGAGGGCAATGGCCGCGCCGTTCCGGGCAAGCATATCCGCATTGACTTTCTGGTAGCGCCAGGCGTGCGGGTAGGGGACGAGGATGGCGGGCAGCCCAAAGAGGGGGAATTCGCCCAGGCTGGAGGCGCCAGCGCGTGAGAGCACCAGGTCGGCTGCAGCCAGGGCCGCACCCATCTCGTGCAAATACGGCATGACGTGATAGCGTTTTGCCAGGGTCGCAGACAACTCTTGCACAGTGGGTTCGATGGAAGGCCAGTCCAACGCGCCGGTGATGTGGATGACCTCTGCGATCTCCAACAGGGCAGACAGGTTCGCCGTTACAGCCTGGTTGATCGAGCGGGCGCCTTTGCTACCGCCGAACACCAGCAGGACGGGCAGTTTGCCGGAGAGTCCAAAGCGCTGAATCGCTTTTTGACGGGACCAGCCCGAAAGGTCGGCGCGCAGCGGGTAGCCTGTCGCCACCACATTTTTCCGGGGCGGGAAGTATTTCTTTGAGTCAACCGCCGTGACTGCTATGCGGTCAGCAAAGCGGGCCACGGTTTTGATCGCCAAACCCGGTTCGATGTCAGGTACATAGAGCAGAGTGGGCAGGGCGCGTCCGGCAAAAGCCATCGGCCCGGCCACGTAACCGCCGGTGAAAAACAACACGTCCGGCTTGAATTCTCGCAGGATGCGGCCTGAAGCCAGCACGCCGCGGCCCAGTCGGGCAAGGTTGCCCGGCAGGACGCGCAGGCCCACACCGTGAACGCCTGCGGCGGGAATGCTCTGGAATGGGATGCCGGCGTGTTTCACCAGTTCCTCTTCCATGCCGCCTTCACCGCCGACCCAAAGCGTTTCAACGTTCGGGCGTCTGGCTGTAAGCGCGCTGTGTACGGCGAGAGCGGGATAAACGCCGCCGCCGGTTCCACCCGCGCAAATCAGTAACCGCACTGTGAGACCTCCATTCTTCATCTGCTGCTTGCGTGCCCTGGCCATGATGGCGGGAGATGTTCATCAAAATTCCAATGGCTGCCAGGGAAGCAACCAGGTTCGATCCGCCTGCGCTGACAAAGGGCAGGGCGTTGCCTGCAAAGGGTAACAGGCCGACCATCACGGCCATGTTAACGAGCGCTTCCAGGCCGATCCAGATCACCAGGCCGGAAGCGAGCAACGTGCCGAGCATATCAGGAGCGCGTCGGGCGATGACCAGTCCGCGCCAGACGAGCATTGCATATAAACCGATCAGCGCCACCGAACCGAACAGGCCGAGCTCCTCGACGATGACCGCGAAGATACTGTCCGTGGGCGGTACTGGCAGGCCGGTGAGCTTGGACTGCGACTGACCGATGCCGACGCCAAACCAACTGCCGTTCACGATGGCTTCAAACGAACGGCGCACGTGGTAGGAGGCCTGGGTTGGGTTTTGCAGGCCGAGGATATACTCCTTGACACGTTCGTTGCCTGTGGGACTGAGCCGCGTAATGAAAGCGGCTGCAACGATGGCCACTGCCAGCAGGATGCCGATCTGCTTCAAATCCACGCCTGAGAGGAAGAACAGCAGGCCGCCCATGAGGAACACTGTGGCAGCCGCGCTCAGGTCAGGCTGCTGGTAGATCAGGCCGCCAACGGTTCCCAGGATGACGCCCAGGGGAATCAGGCCAAGTTGAATATCGTGCAGGAACTCCCGCTTGGCATACAGCCAGACGGACAGATAAATGATCGTGACCAGTTTCGCCAGTTCGGATGGCTGCACCGAGCCGGCGAAGTAAGCGCGCGTGGCGCCAAAGCGCACCTCGTGGATCAACAACACACCGATCAGCAGCAGGATCGTCCCCAGCATGGCAGGCACGACCAGCTTGTGCCAGTGATGATAATCGAAGAATGCCAAACCCAACGCAATGACCGCTCCCAACAGCAGCCAGAGCATTTGGCGGTCGAACATGTACATGGGAGAACCGTACTGGCTGAGCGAGAAATCCCAGGATGCTGAAAACATCATCATCGCTCCGAAGATCACCAGCGCGATGATCGTGACCAGCAAGGGCAGGTCCACACTGCGGGCCGGCGCGGTGCGCGCGGCCGCGTAAGATTCTTTCGCTACGAAAGCGCCTGTACCCATTCTCTAAACCTTTCTCCTCGCTCTTCGAAATCCTTGAAGGCATCGTAACTGGTGCCGCCCGGCGAAAGCAGGACAACGCTGCCGGACTCGGCCACCTCGGCGGCTTTGACCACGGCCTCCTGTAACGTCTCGCAGCGGATTTGGGTACGCGTCTTCCCGGACTTTGGGCCGAACGCGGCCTCGATTTTGGCTCCCGCCTCCCCGAAGAGGATCACGTGCTCCACGCGGGCGTGGACGAGGTCTGCCAGGTCATTCCAGGGCAGGTCTTTGTCGCGGCCGCCCAGCAGCAGCACAATGGGTTCCTCAAAGGAATGGATGGCAGCCATCGTCCGTTCGGGGGCGGTGGCAATCGAGTCGTTGTACCAGCGCACGCCGCGCAGCTCCCGTACCAGTTCCAGGCGGTGCGGCACGCCCTGGAAATCTTCCACTGCCGAGAGCATGGCGTCGAGCGGAAGCCCCGCGGCGTGGCCGATGGTGAAGGCGGCCAGGACGTTGCTCACGTTGTGGTCGCCGCGCAGCATGATCTTCTCCCGCAGTAAAAGCGGCAGGTAGGCATTGCCATCACGCAGGTTGAGCAGGCCATCGTGAAAGTACGCGCCGTTCAGACCTTCATCCATTTCTTTCAGGCTGAACGTGTAAAGTTTTCCTTTGACCCGCTGGCGCAGCTTCCATGCGCCGGGGTCATCGCGTCCGAGAATGGCCATATCGTTTGCAGACTGAAAATCCAGGATGCGCGCTTTGGCCGCGGTGTAGGCTTCCATGCTGCCGTGACGGTCGAGGTGGTTGGGCGTGACGTTCAGGATGGCAGCCACGTTGGGGGAGATGATCATCTGCTCCAGTTGGAAGGATGAGATCTCCAGGATGGCCAGGTCAGTCGGCTGCATGTCGTCCACATAGTTGATGAGCGGGTCGCCGATGTTGCCGCCGACATAAGCGGACGGTGGACGGTGGACAGTAGATGGTTCGGTCTTCGGTCCACTGTCTACGGTCTGGGAATAAGCCTCTTTTGCCATTTGTCCTACGAGTGTGGTGGTCGTGGTCTTGCCTGCCGAGCCGGTGATGCCGATGGTCTTGCAGGGTGCGGCTTCCATAAAGATCTGGGTATCGTTGGAAAATGGGATGCCGCGCTTCATGGCCTCTGCCACGATGGGCAGGGTCAGCGGCACACCTCCAGACAGGCACAGCAGGTCACAGGTATCGAGCAATTCAAGCGGATGCCCGCCGAGCGCCCACTGAATGGTGGACAGGTCGGCCAGGGAGTCGCGGGCGGCGGACATTTGTTCTTCGCCGCGCGCGTCAGACAGGGTCACGCGTGAACCGCGCCGCGCCAGCCAACGCGCCAGGGCCAGTCCCTGCCGGGCTGCGCCGAGAATGAGTACGCGTTTCCCAGCCCAATCTTTCATCTTCAGACCGAAGCCAATCCGATGCCGATCATGGCAGCCAGCAGACCGATCAGCCAGAAACGCTGCACGACCTGCGTTTCGCTCCAGCCGAGCAGCTCAAAGTGAAGGTGCAGAGGCGCCATCTTGAACAGGCGCTTGCCCTTGGTCAATTTGAAGAAGCCGATTTGCAAGGTGACGCTCACAATCTCACTGAGCGGAATAATGCCAATCAAGAGTAACAGAGGCCAGTGGCCTGTCATCAAGGCTACCACGGCCAACGTTGCGCCCAGAGCCAGGGAACCGGTATCGCCCATGAACAATTCCGCCGGGTGAACGTTGAACCACAGGAAGCCAAAGAGCGCGCCGACCAGCGTGAAACAGAAACGCGCTACATACCACTGCCCGTTGATCATTGCCACACCGCCGAAGGCTGCAAAGGCGGTAGCCGAGATCAGGCCAGCCAATCCATCCAACCCGTCAGTGAAGTTGACCGCGTTCGACTCAGCCACGATGATGAAAGCCGCGATCGGTACATACCACCAGCCCAATTCGAATTTGAAGTTCACGCCGGGAATGTAAATGGACGGTACACCCAGCATGTATTTCAACACCCAGGCTGTGCCGATGGCCAGGACCACCTGTGCGGCAAATTTGGTGCGGGCGCGCATGCCCTCGCCGCGCCGTTTGCCGTGGATGCCTTCCCAGTCGTCCACCGCGCCGAGCATGGCATATCCCACCATCACGATCATTGGCACGAGCACCGAGCGGCCGATTCCGCTCTGTGTCACACCGATCAACGCCACAGCGTTTAACAGGCCGGTCAGCAGCAGCACGGGAGCGATGAACATGACTCCGCCCATCGTGGGCGTGCCCATCTTGACAGCATGGTGGCCCGGCTCTTCGACGCGGATCAGCTTGCCGATCTTGAAGTGGCGCAGGACGCGTAACAGCGGTCCTCCCCAGATGACGGTCATCATAAAGGATAGACCGGCCAGGCTAAGGGCCAGCGAGATCTGACTCATGAACGCACCTCCAGCGCGGCGGTGATGTTATCCATGCGCAAGCCGTGTGAGCCTTTGATCAGCACAGTGTCCTTTTCCGAAAGGTTCTTTTGCAGCCACTCCACGATGGGCGTAGATTCATCGAATTCCAGAATGTGGGAGGCCCTCATCCCGGCCCGGCGGGCAGCCTCGGCAATCATGTGCGCCCGCGGCCCAAGCGTGATCAGCACCCTTGCCACCTGGGCGGCGCGCAAGCCGACCATCTCGTGTCCCTGTTTTTCGTAAGGGCCAAGTTCGAGCATGTCGCCAAGCACGGCGATCTTGCGGCCTTCGAGTTCGCTGAGCAGGTTTAGCGCGGCCAGCATGGACTCGGGCGATGCGTTGTACGTGTCATCCAGGATCAAGGCTCCTGACTGGCTGCGCACGGCCACCAGGCGCAATTGCGTATGTCCCTGTTGCAGGCCGTCGAAGATTTCCTGCCAGGTAAGTCCCTCGGTCAGGCCCACGGCGGCGGCGCGCAGCGCGGTGTGCACGGAATGCCGTCCGATCATGGGGATGCGCACGTGCAACGTTTCCTTTTGGAAGTGCAGGCGGAAGCGGATGCCCTCCAGGCCGAGGCCTTCCACGCCATCGGCCCATAATTCGGCTTCAGGGGAGAGGCCATAGAAGAAGACGCGGGCGCGGGTTTTTTCTTCCATCTTGCGTACCCACGGATCGTCAAAATTCAGGATGGCTACGCCTTCCGGGGTGGGAGGCAGGGCCTGGACAAGTTCTGATTTGCCCAGGAAGATGTTTTCCTGCGAGCCAGCCCGCTCAGCGTGGACTGTGCCAATGTTGCTGACTACACCGACTTGCGGCTGGGCAATGTCACATAGAAAGGCGATCTCGCCGGGTACGTAAAAGCCCATCTCAAAGACGGCGCGTTCGTAACCCGAACCGGCGCGCAGCATGGTCAGCGGCAGGCCGATTTCGTTGTTCATGTTGCCGGGGCTTTTGAGCGTGCGATAGCGCTGGCTGAGCACTTGGGCCACCACTTCCTTGGTGGTGGATTTACCGACGCTGCCGGTAATTCCGACCACGCGCAGGTTGAGTTTGCGTCGCCAGAAACGGGCGATCTGTTGCAAGGCTGAAAGGGTGTTGTCCACTCGCAGGCAGAAGGGAGGATTCAGCTGATTCAACGAGTCAGCGTTGAAGGGGCCGCGCAGGTCCAGGCTCCGGAGGGAAGCGTCCACATCCTGCTGGATTAAAGCAAAAGAAGCCCCGCGTCGGAATGCCTCCGTAACAAAGGCATGACCGTCCACTCGTTCGCCGGGAATGGCCACGAACAGGGAACCGGGGATGACCTGCCGCGAGTCAATGGCAGCCTCGGTGATGATTGTGTTGGCCGTTTGTGGGCGGAAGGTGGTAAGGGCTTCTAGTGCGTCTGCAAGTGTAAGCATGATTTTACGCGCTACTTCGCTGCAATCTGCTGGCGGATATTATCAGGCGGGATGTTGAGCAGGATGACCGTCTTCTGGGCTATTTCTGCAAAGACCGGGGCGGCTGTATCAGAGCCCCAGATCGAAGCAGACGGTTTTTCCAGCCAAACATATATCATAAATTTAGGGTCATCCACTGGTCCCCAGCCAATGAAAGAAGCGTTGGTCAATGAACTGTCGTACACACCCTGCGGGGTGGGGATCTGGGCTGTGCCAGTCTTGCCTGCAATGCGGTAACCGGGCACCAGGGCCTGTGAAGCTTCCTGTTCGAGAGAGACGGCCAACATTTCATTGAGTGTGTGCGCTGTATTGACCGAGATGGGGGTTCCGGCGTACTGGGGTGGGACGTTGTACCGACGGCCATCGCGCAACATGGCGTACAAAACGTGCGGTGTGACGGTGCGTCCGTTGTTGGCAATCGCGGAAGCGGCCATCAACATTTGGATGGGGGTGACTGCCACACCCTGGCCGAAGGCATTCGTGCCCAGGTCAACATTGTACCAATCACCATCGCCCGGAACCTTGAGCCTGCCCTGCGCTTCGCCGGCCAGGTCAATACCGGTCAGATGGCCGATGCCGAAGCGATTCATATATCCGTAAAAGGTCTGCGCTCCCATTTGAGTTGAAACCCAGGCCAGGCAAACGTTCAACGAGTGTTGCAGGCAGCCGACCATATCCTGCAAACCCCAAGCCTGATCGTCCCAGTTCTTGATGGTCGCCCCACCGACCATGATGGCGCCGGTGTCGAGGTAGGTCGTGGAAGGGACCACTGTTCCATTATCGAGGGCGGCTGCCATGGTGAGGATTTTCATCACAGAGCCAGGCTCGTAAGGCATGCTGACAGCCGGGTTGAATTCGCTGGCGTTGTTATAAATGGAACCGTAGTTCCAGAATTGATTCAGATCCATGCGCGGGGTGCTGGCCATGGCCAATACTTCCCCCGTGCGCGGGTCCATGACGACGATGGTGCCGCCTTGCGCTCCATAAGTGCTCAACGATTTGTCGAGGATGTCCTCAGCGGCGGCTTGCAGATCACGGTTGATGGTCAGGATGAGGGTTGTGCCATTGGGGACGTGAGGAATATCCACGGCTTTATTCGGGTCGGTAGGCACGAGCACTCTAACCGGTGTGCCCGCCAGCAGGTCATTATATTTTTCTTCCACGCCGAAGTAACCGAGTCCCTCACGGTTGACAAAGCCCAGTACGTTGGATGCCAATGCGCCTTCAGGATAACTGCGCTGCGGGTGTGACTTAAATTCGAGACCGGTCAGTTGGCCGGAGGCGCCCTGCGCCGCCTGTTGCTGCATGGTGGCTTTCATTTGCTGGAGCACGGCAGCCTGGGCGCTATCCACGTAGTCGGCCAGCACCACATAGCTCAAACCCGGCGCGGGCTGGGTGATCTGTTGCAGCAGGATATTGTAATCCAGACCCAATTGTGTGCTGGCTGCCATGGCAATGGCGTTGGCGTCTTTTACGCTTGCCAGGTCCACACCTATTTCGTATACAGTCTTATTCCCGGCCAGCAGGTGACCGCTGCGGTCGTAGATTTCTCCGCGGTCGGGGTAGAACGTCATCAGTTGGGTGGCGTAATTGCTGGCCTGTAACTTGAATTGAGCGGCTTCCTCGCTATTTTGAATGCGTACAATTTGCGCCGCGATCAAAAAGGCTGCAATTGTCAGGGCAACTGCCAGCAGCTTGGAACGCCAGGCATACTGCTGTCTCATTGCAAGCTCCCATCAGGCTGGAGCCTCTGGTTGAGCCAATCCAACAGGGACTGGTTATACTCTGGCGGGATGGTCGGCGCGCTCAGTCCGGGAAGCGGCAGGGTATTCAGGATGTTCGGTTGGGGCGGAGTGTAGCCGGCTACAACCAGGTATTCCACTTCAGCTGGTTGTACCGGGCGGAAACCTAGCTCCTGCGCCCGTTGCTCCATGATGCTGGTGGAAGTCAGGGTTGCCAATTGAGTTTGCAAATCAGCGCTGGCGTGTTCGGTGGCGCTGATCTGTACGGTCAGGTCCTGGATCTCGCGCCCTGTGATGGCGGCGTGGGCGGTCACATCAAGATACAGGGCGGCAACCATGGACAGAAAGACTACAACCAACAAGAAACTGCCGATCCACTGGCGTTGAACGCGCCAGGGGGCCATCTTGTAAGCATGGACGACATGGTTGACGGTTTCGAGGTTCATAGCTTTTCTACTATTCTTAATTTGGCGCTACGCGCCCGCGGATTTTCCTGGGCTTCCTCTTCCGTGGGCGTGATGGGTTTGCGGTTGATCTCTTTCAGCGTTGCCTTGCGTTCTACTTCGTAAATTCGTTCAAATGGTGGATTGACCAGGTCTTTGCTCTGACTCCGGAAGAAGTCCTTGACGATGCGATCCTCCAGCGAGTGGAAGGAGATTACGGCCAGCCTCCCTCCGGGTCTCAGGGCTGCCACCGCTTGGGGGAGCACATTCTCCACTGCGGCCAGTTCCTCATTCACTGCAATGCGCAATGCTTGAAAGGTGCGGGTGGCCGGATGGATGCGGCCTGCCCTGAGCTTGCCGAAGGGTCGCCTAGGTGGAGAGACGGCCTCGATAACGGTCACCAGCTCACGGGTAGTGTGAAGCGGCCTGGCTTTGACAATGGCACGCGCGATCCTGCGTGAGTCGCGTTCCTCGCCGTAGTGGAAGATCAGTTCGGCCAGTTCATCCTGCGACAGGTAATTGACAAGTTCTTCTGCCGTGCGTGGAGCGGTCGGGCCGAAGCGCATGTCGAGCGGGCCGTCCTGTAAAAAGGAGAAGCCGCGCTCGGGCGTGTCAAACTGCATGGACGACGCGCCCAGGTCGAGCAGGATGCCATCCACCGCATCCCAGCCGAGCGCTGAGAGTTGTACGGTGAGAGATTCATAGGAGGCCTGGACCATTTGAACGCGCTCCCCGTAAGGAGCCAAGGTCTCACGGGCAAGCGCCAGCGCCTGAGGGTCTACATCGAGACCGAGCAGTCGCCCGTCTGGAGCGCAGGCCTCCAAAATGCCGCGAGCGTGGCCGCCCGCGCCGAGTGTGCCGTCCACGTAATAGCCAGGACTGTGTGGCTGCAACGCGTGTATAATCTCTTTGTAAAGTACAGGCTTGTGCGGCGTGTTCATTATTTGGGTAGTGACGGCTTGGGCCGTTACTACGAATTCTTATTGGAAAGGTCCAGCGCAGCGAACCGCTGGTTATTGGTATCCACATCCAGCAACTGGGCTTGTTGCTCACTCCACAGGGCGGGCGTCCAGACTTCAAAATAATCACCCTGACCGGCCAGGATGGCATCATTCTCGAGATCGATGACCTGGCGCAGGTTGGTGGGCACAAGCACACGTCCGATCTTATCTGTTTCCAGCGGATAGGCGTTCGCCAGGATGAGGCGGCGCAACAGGCGGGCAGTGGGGTCGGCCAAGTTCATGGCGTTGATGCGGCGATAGACTTCCTCGAAGTAGGTTGTTGTCATCACCATAAGACAGCGGTCAAATCCCTGTGTGATGAAGGCGCCGCCGACCAGCAACTCGCGAAAGCGCGCCGGGATCATCAAGCGCCCCTTTTCATCGAGAGTATGTTGGTACTGGCCCAAGAACATTTGTGCTATTTTTCCTTTTAATGGGCGAACGCCGGGGCTGCCGGCGTCCTCCACTTTCTACCACTTTTTCCCACATTATACAGTTTTTGTGGATGAAAATCAAGTAGTACTTTTGGATTCTTTTACTCCAAATTGGGAGCCATGGTTAACTTTCCATTTACACTACTCGAATCTTCGCGTTGGAAGGATTATGCTTTGCTCGATTCTGGCAACGGGCTGAAGCTGGAACGCTTTGGCCAATTTGTTTTTGTCCGCCCTGAAGCACAGGCCATGTGGGGCCGCTCCCTGCCCGAAGCAGAATGGCAAAAAGCGCACGCTATCTTTCAACCAACGGCAGAAGAGAGTGGCGGTCATTGGGATTTCAAAAAGAAAGTGGATGAGAAATGGAGGATGAGCTATTCCCTGCTGGGGATTCAAAACAACTTAAAGTTTTGGGCGATGACCACGCCCGGACGTCATCTCGGCGTGTTTCCTGAAGTCGCTTCACACTGGG
>JAKANW010000501.1 GCA_021823555.1 Chloroflexota bacterium | reverse complement strand
AAGGATGCCGGACGCAAGAAGATCGAGGTCATCAAGGTTATTCGTAAATTGACCAACCTCGGCCTCGGCGAGGCCAAGGCCTTGGCCGAAACCGCTGGCGGCAAGGTTCTCTCCGCGGTGGGCAAGGATGCCGCGACCGACGCCAAGAAGAAGCTTGAAGAAGCCGGCGCCTCCATCGAACTGGCATAAGGTTCTCCTGCCGAATCAAAAACGACTACTCATTGAGTGGTCGTTTTTGATTTCTGGGTTAGACGCCGGGAATTTTGAGGTCGCTGATCATTTTTGCTGCTTTTGAAAAGTACACACATGCGGTTGCTTTCTCAAAATAACGATAATATGAGTCGTTTTTTTAACTCGAAGGGGGGTGAAAAGAAAAAGAGGCGGCTCCACCGAGCCGCCTCTTTTGTGTTGTGAGTTTAAGATGCACGGTCAATTTTGCGAATGACCATGACAACTTTGCCTTTGATTTCCAATTGCTCGCTCTTTTTAATGTAAATGGGCTTCATGGTGGGATTTGCGGGCTGAAGGCGGTAGCCATCCTTTTCCTTGAAGAAATATTTTAAGGTGGCTGAATTTTCGCTTGGTAACCAAACAGCCACCATTTCTCCGTTGCGCGCTTCCATCGCTGGTTTCATCACTACAATGTCGCCGTCGTTGATCATCGCATCGATCATTGAGTCTCCCTTGACTTCCAAGGCGTACAGGTCGTTGCCTTTTTCTTTTGGAGGTAGGAGGCTGCGGGCAATGTCGACAGCATTGGCCTCGTTTTCAGTGATATAGGTGGTGCCGGGTTGTAGATCTGGCAAAGGCAAACCAGCCGCGATTGGGCCGAGAATGGGGACGCGCAGAAGATCACCAATATCCTGAACAACCTCCTTGACCTTATCAGTCAATCGTAGGCCGCGCGAGACGCGTTCATCGCGTTCAAGATAGCCGCGCTTGACAAGTTGTTCAAGATCGTAATTGACAACAGAAGTGGATGAAATTCCAACCTTGTTGCCGATCTCGCGAATGGAGGGCGGGCGGTTGTATTTGCCTTGGTACTCCGCGAGGAAATTCAGCATGCGCTTGTGTTTCTCGCTCAACTCTGGTTTGCTTTTGCGTGCCATCATCATATCAGCCTCCTGAGCGTATAACTCGCTCATTTGTGCTATGAATGATACTTGAACATCCGTTCTGTGTCAAGCGTTCATGCCGGTGAATTTTGAGAAACTGAGCGGCTGAAGCCGCTCAGTTTGCTTTAGACCCAGTTGCGTTTTCGCATCCACAATAACATGGAGGTGGGTAAAATCAGAAAAATGATCAAAGCCAGGAGAAAAGCCTGTTTGCCAGTCCAGCCCACCAGTCCAGCCACCGGCTCGAAAAAATTCATCCCGAAGAAGCCGGTCAGGAAGGAGATGGGCATGAAGATGGTGGTGATGACCGTCAGCGTCTTCATCACTTCATTCATGCGGTTGTTGACCACAGAGAGATAGGTATCCAACGCGCCGCTAACCAGGTCGCGCGTGGTTTCGTTCAGGTCATGCAGGCGGACGAGGTGGTCGTAGATGTCGCGGAAAAAGATGCGATCTTTACTGTCCACCACGCTGTATTCGTCACGGGCCAGTTTGTTGAGCACCTCGCGCTGCGGCAGGAGGATGCGGCGCATGGCTAGCAAAGTGCGCTTGAGGGCAAATATCCGTTCGAGGGTGCGCGGGGTGGGGCGGTCGAAGACCTGGTCTTCAATTTCATCGGTGACTTCGTCGATGCGTTCCACAATAGGCATGTAATCGGCTACCACGTTGTCGATGATCTTGTAAAGCAGGTGGTCGGCACCATCTTGTAAATAACGCGGGTCGCGCTGACAATTGACAAAAACGGTATCAACGGCTGGTAATGGATGATCGTGGTGGGTGACCACGTAATTTGGACCAAGGAAGATGTCCAGTTCGTCAATTTCCGTCTCCCAACCGAAATTTTCATCTCCGTTTAGGTGCATGTAGTTGATGACAAGGTAAACGTAGTCGCTCCAATCGTCGATTTTGGGGCTATGTGTCTGTTGGAGTGCGTCTTCGATGGCGAGGGGATGAAACCCAAATGATTTCAAGATCGGTTCGCAAACCTCAGGTGCTTCGCCGACAAAGTCCACCCAAAGCAGGTTTTTGTGGTTGCGAAGATTTTGGGGAAAACTGGCCGGCTCGAGGTTAAGCTTGAGCGGGTGGCTGGGCTGAAAAAAGATGGAGCGTATCATTCTTCCTCGGTTGAATGTGACAAAGAGATGTCGGATTTTTAGATTATTGATGTTAATTCTTGACAAATTCAAAAATAATTATATAATTACTTTAGATTTCGAAAGTATGTTTAAGAATTGTTGAACTCGGAGGTAAAATGAACCCTGCGCTTACCCGTTGTCCTGTCTGTCGCACCGAATTAACCGTTACCCGGTTGCAGTGCCCCTCGTGCGATACGGTCGTGGAGGGCCGCTTCACCGCCGGGCATTTTGCTAACCTGACTGCGGAACAACTTGATTTTATCGTGACTTTCGTTCGCGTGGAGGGAAAACTTAACCGCATGGAAGGCGAGCTTGGCCTTTCGTATCCAACCATCCGCAACCGCCTGCACGACGTGATCCGCGCCTTGGGCTTCGAGCCGGGCAAGGAAGAGCCGCCCGACATGGCCGACGAGAAACGCCGCAACGTGCTCGAAGACCTGAACGCTGGCAAGATCAACGCGGAGGAAGCCATGCGCCTGCTGCGTGGAGAGGAGGTGTAACCATGTTGAAGAAATCCCTGGTGGTTCGACCTGGATTCAAAATTGTCCTGCCGTCCGCTCCAGGCGATCTGCGCCTCACTGGATGGGACCGGGATGAGGTCTCTGCCAAAACGGATGGCGATGTGCTCGACCTCTCCTTGAACGGCGAGACGGTGACCATCACCTGCGACGACGATCTGCTTCTGAACGTCCCGCGTGTGGCGCCGGTGCAGGTGGACCGTGCCGCGGGCGATGTGGAAGTGCGCTTGGTGGCGGGCGCGTTGTCCTTTGGCGAGGTGGATGGCGACCTTGCCCTGCGTGACGTCGGTTCGGTGACCATTGGTTCGGTATCTGGCGACGTGTCCCTGCGCGGCTGTACCGGCGGGTGCAATGCCAGCCAGATCGAAAGCGACGCCTCCATTCGTGATGTGCGCGGCAGCCTGAACCTCGAGGCAGTGACTGGAGATTTGTTTGTGCGCGGCGTGACGGGCAGTGTGCGCGCCCGCGTGGAAGACGATGCCGCGTTGTACCTGGAACCGCAGGAAGGCTCAGCCGTGGACGTGACCTGCGAGGGCGACATCCTCCTGCATCTGCCGGTCAATACCAATGCCAACCTGTCGCTCTCTGCCGACAATCCCGACAACATTTCTGTGCAGTTTCCCGGCGCGATTGCCTCGGGCAAAAATCCGCGCTCGGTCATTTTGGGCAACGGCAGCGCGGTGAGCATCAAACTGACAGCCGAGGGCGACATTTCGGTGACGAGTGACGCCAAGGACTGGGAATCCGCCGCGGAATTTGATTTTGGTTCGAACTGGCCCCTGCCTGAAGATTTCAACGAGCGTATCAACCGGACCGTTGAGCGGGCCGCGCGGACCGCGGAGGCAGCCGCCCGCCGCGCTGAGCAGCGGGTCCGCCAACAGCCCCGGCGTTTCTCGTTCAACTGGGCGCCGCCGGGACGCGTTCCCACCTCGCCCTCGGAGCCGGTCTCAGATG
>JAKANW010000500.1 GCA_021823555.1 Chloroflexota bacterium | reverse complement strand
GTGGGGCCAGCACCTTCGCCAGCCGTCGCCCGTTGCCACCAAAACCCACGATTCCGACGGTCGCACGATGGAGATCGCGGGTCGGCCTGCGGATGAACTCCTGCTTCTCCTGCGCCCGCAGGAACAGTTTGGTCTCCATCTCGTGCTTTTTCGAGAGACGCTTCTTCGAGGTCCGCCCGTTGGCAGGCGGCTTGACCCGTGAATCTTCCAGGTCATCGAGTTCTTCGTAGAGCCCGACCAAGTGATTTGTACTCATTTTGAAAATATACCTTTGCTAAAAACGGAACCAATTCGCCCCCGGGTTAAAAAGAAAACCGCAGGGCTGAGCGCGCCTGCGGCGAAAAAACGACACCGGTCGTTACGAGAAACGACCCGCGGGAGGCGCGCTGAATACTTGGGTTGAGAAACGAACAATGGGCTGCATAAAACGTGCCTCCTTTCGAAAATAGAATGGTTTAATTTTAGCCAGAGTGTTCTTCTCCGTCAAGGCACATTTTTGACATTGATATCGAAAAAGCGGGCGACTTCCTGCATAAAGTTGAACCACGCATCGCCGATGAATGAGTGACGCTCGCCCTCGTAGGCAAACAACTTGGCAGGCTTGTCCGCGTCGAGAAACGCCTGGTAGAGTTTTTTCGACCATTCCGGCGGCGTACCGGCAAAGTCCTCGCCATCCCGAGTCCCGTAGTGGAT
The DNA here is from genome assembly GCA_021823555.1 of Chloroflexota bacterium. The sequence continues at coordinate 3,036 of JAKANW010000500.1, read as the reverse complement.
TTCCACGGGCACGGTCACATCCTGAAGATAAAAGATCGGCGAGACCTGCCGCAGCGCTGCGGGGTCGGTGGAGGATTTATAGTAAGCATCCAGCACTTCAGCGGGCAGGTCGAGCGGGATGATGTCGGAGGAGTTGCAGCCTGACAGACTCTCCCCAGCCATCACGTCGCCAAAACAGCCCAGCCCCCAACGCGCCAATACGTCCGCCAAATCCGCACTGACCGGCGAATACAGCACCGCGGCGCGCACGACAGGTTTGCTCGTGCCCGCCCCACCGACGAGCACATTGTTATCACCAATAATGGTCAGCACCTTCATCGTCACGCCGCCGCCCATGCTGTGGCCCCATAGCCCCACACGGCTGGGGTCCGCTTCGGGAATGGATGGGATGGCATTCAGCAGGTTTACCACGTCAATGGCCAGCCCGGAGTAGTACAGGCTCGGCCCGGAATCGGACGTGCCCCAACTGCGATAGTCCGGCATGAGCGTCAGGTAACCGCGCTTGTTAAGAAATTCCGCGGCGCGGTCGGTGCCATTGCCAGCCACATACACACTGCGCGAGAAAAACCCGTGATTCAAAACGATCACCGGGAAAGGCGGTTTGCCCTGCGCAGGAATTTGCATCAAGCCGGTGATAGTCAGGCCATCAGACTGGTAATGGATCAAGTAGCGCGTGTAATCGCTGGTTTGGCCGAGTTGTCCCACGACCTCGATCTTGCCGCCTGGGTAGGTGCGGGCGCGCAACCCCGGAATGGTGTAGGGCCACAGCGCCTGTGCATACGTCATGGTCGAGGTCGGCGCGGGCAGGCGGGTGGGCGTGGAAGTTGGCAAGGCCGGTGTCCGCGTGAAAGCGGGCGTCGCCGTCTGCGGCGCGTCAAGCGCGGCGGTTGGAGCACAAGCCGCCAAAAACAGCGACAGCAATATCAAAAATTTCCGAAAAGGCATGGCGGGTATTATACCGATTAGAAGATTTCAAAATCCGCGCTTGTTATCGAAATCTCATTTTGCTACAATGACTACCTACCCCGCATCTAGCCGTTTCTTTTCGCCGCCTGCAGCGACTATTCACTGGAGCACTATATGCGCAAACGCATCGCCGGTTTTCTCACCGCCCAAGATACCGAAATCCTGGCCTTGATGGCATCCCTGGTCGCCGTGATCGGCGTGATTTATCTGCTTGTCCATCTGCCCCAGCCCAACGCCGGCGAGACCGTGAGCTGGTGGGGCATCGCCCGCAACCTCTCGCGCGGTTACGGCTACAGCCTGTGCAACCAATATTATTTTCCGTTCTGCAACGTGGCTGGCCCTGCCACCGCTATGCGCGAAGCTGCGCCGGTGCTACTCTTCGCGGCGGTGGCGCACCTCTTCCAAGAATCGCTATTCGCCGCCTGCCTCGTGGAATTATTTCTCTTTGTCGGCGTCATGGTCGCACTGTTTTATCTCACCCGTGATTGGGCCGGCTCATTGGCGGGACTGCTGGCCGCCTTCCTCTGGGCGATCTATCCGCGTGCGCTGAGTCTCATTCCGCAAGTCTCCGGCGATTTGCTGGCTACACTCAGCCTGACGGCGGGCCTGATCTTCGTCCAACGCGGCCGGCGATTGGACCAGTGGCGCGATTGGCTTCTCGCGGGGCTTGGCCTGGGATTGGCCATCCTCTCGCGCTCTGTCATGTTCGTGGTCGTGTTGACCATCGCGGCGGGGTTACTGATCGAACGCTGGAATCTCCGCGCCCGAATCCTCGACTGGCTCCGCCCTACCCTGCTGCTCTTCCTCGTGGTCGCTTCGCTCCTGACTCCTTGGCTGGTGCGGACCAAATTGGTCTTTGGCCAAGCCCTGACCGGGTCCAGCCTGATCGGCTACAACCTCTACCGCGGAAATTACATGCTGGCCTCCAACGATTACTTCCGCTATGTGGGCACAGACGAGGGCTGGGCCGCGATCCAAGCCCTGCTTGCCCGCCGCACCGACCTGACTGGTCACGAGAATGAGGCGCAAATGAACGCGGTCTACCAGCAGGAAGGTTTGAAGATTATCCTGGCCAACCCGATCCACTACGTGATGCTCTCCGGCTATCGTTTCTTCATGTTGTGGTTTGACTGGCGCGTTAGCGAGGGCTTTGGCTACACGATGGGATTTCCAGAATACGCAATGGTACTGGTTCAGTTGGTTTTGCTCATTCTGGCAGTCCTCGGCCTGTGCGGCCATTGGAAAGAAATGTGGCCGTTTTGGGCCAGTTTGATTGTAGTCTCATTGGCGTATATGGCCGTGAACAGCCGCTTGCTCTACATTGTCTCGTTCATGCCGTTGGTCATAAGCTTGGGCGCGGGCTGGTTGCTGGGAGCAAAAAAGAACTGGACGATTCCATCCAGTTCTATCAACCCATCTTGATTTATGCCATAGCCCTTGCCCGCCAATCTTTGACCATGAATGGGATATATAAAAGAAGACAGCACAGCAGTCCGATGGCCTCTACATAGATCAAATAGACCGGCCAGGCCGGCAGGATGTCCAACAGACTGGCGGTGGCCGGCTTGGCGTTGACGTACAAATAATTGCTTCCAATGGCGGAATTGAGGAAGAAAATGAGCACCATGTAGATATTCATCCCCACCAGCACGCGTCCCATGGATTTCCACGTGGGACGGAATCCCTCCACCACGGTCATGTAAATGGCGGAGGTGATGATCAAGCCGTGGGAAATGAAGGTTTGGAAAAAACGATAGTGAGGAAAACCATAAATTCCCAGGTCGGGAGTCATCACTGCCTGCAATGCGCCCGCAATTCCCATGAAATACGAGTATTCATAAATGGTCTGGTTTTTGGTTACCAACATGAACGCGCCCAGCCAGACTAACACACTGCACAAGTGGAACGGCAGCATGGTCTGGATCGTCCACTTGCCGATCGCATAATTCCAGATATGCCAGCCGATCTCGTTGACCACCAGGGTGATTGCCATCGTCCAGCGGATACGCGTTTTGGTCTGCTCGCTAGCATCCTTGAAGCGCGTCAACCAGAAATTCAATAACACCAACA
>JAKANW010000499.1 GCA_021823555.1 Chloroflexota bacterium | reverse complement strand
CTGGATGAGTACAGCGGGTGGAGCAAGAAGGACGTGTATGCGAGTGTGAATCGATCAAAGTAGGAGGACGGAATGATTATCTTCAATATTCTCTTGACAATGGGAATTTTTGCTGTAACGCTTTTCTTGTTGATCCAATATGGTGGCCGGCATATCCAGTTATCCTTTGCTGTACTGTTTATTGTTACGGCAATTTTAATTCTCGGGCCAATTTTCTTTGATGTATCAGAAGACCTTGAGATTGCCCTTCCTTGGGTGATGTTTGCCTGGATTTCCTCATATCTTTTATCAATCCCATATCAGAGAAGAAAAGCTGGGAAATTGGTGTTGACCTACAAACAAGGGCCATGGAACATGTTCTGGAAATTGGTCACTGCCGCGAGTTCGGTTTTTCTTGCCTATACGTTGCTTCGACCTGGGGAGTACCTTCTCCAGAATGATATTGCTGAATATTTTCGAATAGAATTACCTTTAGGTATTGTCGCGGTATTCTTGGCCATTGACCACATCTTAACTGCGTTCCGAAAAGGCGAATTTCGTGAAAATGGCATTTTCACCCCTGATCTGGTATATTTTTTGTGGGGAGGATATAAAGCATATGAATGGGTAGGCTATCCCCAAAACAGCAAAAAACAATTTTTGCTGTATCTTGAAGGGGGACGCAATGAAACGATTTCAATAGAATACATTTCGGAACAAGACAAAAATATCTTGGAAGATTTGCTCTCCAAAAAACTTCCCCAAGTGAATCCCTCCTCCTGATACAATCAGCGACCATGTCCACCCAACCTGAACCGAACACTCCCGTTTGCGACTACGAAGGCTCCGACTACCAGACCTCGTTCTGGGACAAAGGCGGGCGCGCCTATGAAGACGCCGCCGAAGCGATCGCGCTCCAACATCTCCTCCCCAAAAGCGGACGTCTCCTGCTCGAGATCGGCGCGGGCGCGGGACGCAACACGCCGCGTTACGCGGGCTTCGAGCGCATTGTCCTGCTCGATTATTCGCGCACGCAACTGCAACAGGCGCAGGCGCGTCTCGGCAAATCTGAAAAATACATCTACGTCGCGGCGGACGCCTACCGCCTGCCCTTCGTGGACGGTCTCTTCGACGGCGCGACGATGATCCGCGCGCTGCACCACATGGCCGACGCGCCCAAGGCCATCGGTCAGGCGGCGCGCGTTTTGCAATCGGATGCCGCTTTCATCCTCGAATTCGCCAATAAGAAAAATATCAAGTCCATTTTGCGCTGGCTGGCCCGCCGCCAAAGTTGGAGTCCGTTCACGCGCGAGCCGGTCGAGTTCGTGGCGCTGAATTTCGATTTCCATCCGCGGGCGGTCTTCGATTGGCTGGACTCAGCAGGTTTCACCGTCGAGGCGAAGCGCAGTGTGTCCCATTTTCGCGTCGGCCTGCTCAAGCGCCTCGTCCCCGCGAAATGGCTGGCCGCGCTCGATGGTCTCTTCCAGCCGACGGGGGAGTGGCTCCAGTTTACGCCGTCCGTGTTCGTGCGCGCGAAACGTGTAGGACAAATTTCCAATTTGTCCAACGATTTTTTCCAATGCCCCGAATGCGGACAGCACCCGCTCGAATCAAAACCGGACCGTTTGACCTGCGCCTCGTGTGGGCGCATCTACCACATCCGCGACGGCATCTACGATTTCCGCGAACCGGATTAAGCGCGGGCGCCCGCTGTCCCATCCATACCGATTCGAATGCCCACTCTACAGAATGGTGTAGGGACGGGCATTTTGCTGTATAATTTCACAATCCCTTCAACCATGAAAGGAGGCTGATGTCCCATAGTTAAACACCCTCACCTGACCTTCCCATCACCTTACCCAAATCATCCTAATTGGAGGAGAGAACCGTGAACAAGAAACTGTTTGCCCTGCTTTCGGTCATGGTGATCGCCAGCCTGGCCATCGCCGCTTGCGCGCCGAAAGCCACTGAAGCGCCCGCGACCGAGGTTATGACTGAGGCGCCCACCGAGGCCGCCACCGCCGCTCCTACGGCGGAACCCACGCCCATTCCCGACGTCCCGATTGCCACCTTCGATGGCGCCTCCCTGTCCGTCCCGGCTGAGGAGTGCAATGGCGACTATAAGGGTCTGATCCAGTCCGTGGTTGCCACCGACGATCACACCGTGACCTTCACGCTGTGCCGCCCGGACCCTGCCTTCCTCTCGAAGATCGCGTTCAGCGGATACGGCATCTACCCATCCGAGTGGATCGAATCCACCGCCGGTGACGGAACCCGCACCAGCGAAGGCCTCGAGCACCCGATCGGCACCGGCCCGTACATGGTCAGCGAATGGAAACGCGGTGAGAGCATTACCTTCACGGCCAACCCCGATTATTGGGGCGAACCGCCCGCCGCGCAGACTCTCGTCTTCCGCTGGTCCACCGACTCGGCCGCCCGCCTGCTCGACCTGCAGGCCGGAACGATTGACGGCTTCGACAACGTTGGTCCTGATGATTTCGAAACCATCAAGGCCGACCCGAACCTGCAACTGGTCACCCGCCCGGCGTTGAATGTCTTCTACATCGGCATCACCAACACCGCCGCCCCGTTCGATAACATCAAAGTCCGCCAGGCTCTGGCCCAGGGTATTGACCGCCAGCGCATCGTGGACAACTTCTACCCGGTCGGCTCCGAAGTCGCGAGCCACTTCACCCCATGCTCCATCCCGAACGGTTGCGTGGGCGATCCGTGGTATGACTTCAACCCCGAAGCCGCCAAGGCCCTTCTGGCCGAAGCCGGCTACAACGAGACCAACCCGTTCCCGAAGATCAAGTTGTACTACCGCGACGTTGTCCGCGGCTATCTGCCGCAGGTGAGCAACGTGGCCCAGGATATCCAGGCCCAACTGAAGGAAAACCTGGGTATTGACGCTGAGATCGTTGTGATGGAATCAGGCGCCTTTATCGAGGCCTCCACCTCCGGCTCGCTGACCGACGGCCTGTACCTGCTTGGTTGGGGCGCGGATTATCCGCACATCACCAACTTCCTCGACTACCACTTCGGCGCGGCCAACCCGCAATTCGGCACCCAGTCTGACACCTACACCAGCCTGCTGGCCGAAGGCGCGCAGATCGCCGACCCGGCCGAAGCCGAGTCGATCTACATCCAGGCCAACAACGCCATCCGCGAGTATGTCCCGATGATCCCGATCGCGCACGGCGGCTCGGCGGTAGCGTATCGCGCAGACGTGCTCAACCCGCAGGCCAGCCCGCTCAGCAATGAGCTCTTTGCCTTCTCCGATCCCGGTGGCCGCGACACCTTCGTCTGGATGCAGAACGCGGAACCGATCAGCCTCTTCTGCGCGGACGAGTCCGATGGCGAATCCCTGCGCGCTTGCGAGCAGGTAAACGAATCGCTGTACGCCTACGAGATCAACGGCTCCGCTTCCGTCCCGGCCCTGGCCGAGTCCTGCACGCCGGACGCGGACCTGAAGGTTTGGACCTGCGCCCTGCGCCAGGGTGTCAAGTTCCACGACGGCTCGGACTTCGACGCCAAGGATGTGGTTGCCACGTTCAACATGGGCCTGAACATCGGCTCGCCCTTCCACGTGGGTAATACCAACTTGTGGGAGTACTACGATTACCTCTGGGGTCTGATGAAGAAACCCGGTGGATAGTCTGTAGACTCACCACTCCATGAACTACAATACGGGATGGCGGTTCCGCCGCCATCCCGTATTCTCACACGGAGCAGTCCGAGCATGATGATT
>JAKANW010000498.1 GCA_021823555.1 Chloroflexota bacterium | reverse complement strand
CTGGGAATCTTTGGGATGAAGACTTCGCCGCCTTCCATCTGCTCGATGCAGTTGATGACAAAATGGACGCCCTGCTCAAGCGAGAGCCAGAAGCGGGTCATGCGATCGTCAGTGATGGTGATCTTGCCGCTGGCACGTTGTTTGAGAAACAGCGGCACGACCGAACCGCGCGAGCCGACCACATTCCCGTAGCGGACACACGCATAGCGCGTGGACGAGCCCGCGGCGTAGTTGTTGGATTGAATGACGAGTTTCTCCGCGACGAGTTTCGTCCCGCCGTAGAGATTTGCGGGGCTGACGGCTTTGTCGGTGCTGAGGGCGAGCACTTTCTTCACGCCCACGTCGAGCGCGGCTTCGAGCACATTGCTGGTGCCGATGATGTTGGTCTTGACCGCTTCCATCGGGTTGTACTCGCAGGCCGGGACTTGTTTCAGCGCCGCGGCATGGACCACAATGTCTACGCCGTGCATGGCGCGCTGCAGGCGATCACGGTCGCGGACGTCGCCAATGAAGTAACGCAGGTTGGGCTGGTTGAAACCCATCACCTGCATTTCGTGCTGTTTCAATTCGTCGCGGCTGAAGATGATGATCTTCTTCGGCTGTTTTTCCTTGAGCAGGATCTCGGTGAATTTCTTCCCGAATGACCCCGTCCCCCCGGTGATGAGAACGACTTGATTTTTCCAGTCCATGGTTTACTCCATAAAATCTTGGCCGCGAATTCACCCTATGGGCACAATGTCGCGAATTGACACGAATTGTTTAACGCAAAGCCGCTAAGACGCCAAAGTTTTTTTCTGCTCTTCTTTGCGACCTTGCGCCTTTGCGTTAGGTTTATTTACTTTCTCGCTTCAAACAACCCGGAAGCCTTTGTGATGAAAATCTCACCGTTCGCTTTCATCGCTTCCGCAAACTCGCGCTCAATGGCTTGGAATTGCTCTTCCGTAAACTCGGACGTGGACGTCATCGAGCGGACGTAGGCCACGAGCGCAGACACATCCGTCACCCGCAGGTGATCCTCGTAGGTGGACACTTCCACGCGCGGGAAGAATTCCTGCAATTGCGCTGTCCCGTTTTCGAGCGTGAAGGCCGAGGTAATCGTCTCGCGCGTGATAGGAGCCACCCGTTCGAGTTGATCCCACATCTCGCGCAAATGATCTTTTCCCAGCGTGCCGGCAAACAAGCGGCCGTCCGCTTTGAGCACGCGCCGGATCTCGGACAACGCCTTACGCCGGTCAGGGACGTGATAGAGCATGTGATTGGCGATGACCGCGTCGAAGGTCTCATCGGAGTAGGGAATCGACTGTGCGTCGATCTGCTCGAACTTGAAGTTGCGCCCGGTCACCACCAAATTGCGCCACGCCGCGTCCACCATGCCGGGGGAGAGGTCGCTGAGGGTGATCATCCAACCGGCGGGAATGCGGTTGGCACATTCTGTCCACAAGTAGGCGGGACCACAGCCCAACTCCAAAATGCGGGCGTTCTCCGGCAATACGCTTAATTTGTCAAAGACCCAGTGAAACCAGCCATACGGATTGGTGCTGAAACGTTGATGGACCGACGCACGCGCATCCAGGTTGGACGAGTCGCGGTATTGCTTGGTCTTCAGGTAGGTCGGGTCGGTGAATTTCATATCGACTCATTTACTCGCCCTCACCCTAGCCCTCTCCCGATGGGAGAGGGGACTCCCTTCCCCTTATGGGGGAAGGGCCGGGGATGAGGGATTACTTATCCCAATCGAACTTCATCCCCAGCAGGTCATACAACTGCTGGTTGTACGGGCGGAAGTACTCCACCAGTTTCTGGCGCGTGGCGGGATTCATCTGCTCGTAACTGCCTTGCTTGAAAATATCGAACTGGTCAGGCCGCCAAGCGTCAAGGCCGAGGAAGTCGAGCGTTTTTCGGAAGGCCGCGGCCGGGTCGCGGGAAAGCTCCTCGGAGGCGAGGAACAACATCTGGTCACGCGGAAAGCGCTCCAGCCAACGCGGGAGTTGTTCGGCATACCGTCCGCGCGCCAGGTAGGAATAATGCACGTGCGTGAACGTCGAGTAGTTGGGGTCGGCCATGATCTTTTCGGCCTCACCCGCCAAACGGTCCGGCTCCGCCGCGATGGCGTCCTCGAACGAAAGCGGCTCGCGTCCCACGCGGTGGATGTGACTGTAATGCGAGTAGGCGCGGTCAACCGGGTTACGCAGCATGAAAATCAATTTGGCATCTGGAAGGATTTTTGCCATACGTTCCGCCGCCAGCGGGTGGAAGAGATAATACGGTGTAGCCTCGCCGGTCAGCGCGCCGCCGGTCATCTTGGCCCACAGCGGGAAGTGCGCCCGATACCACATCAGCCCCTTCGGGTAATGGATGTCGAAAAATTTAATCTCTTTGCGGAACGGCGGATTGATGTGCGGGTGCTGTGCCAGATACTGGAACATCGAAGTCGTACCGCCCTTCATCGTGCCCACGATGACGAAGTTCGGCAACACGCGCAGCGGCGACGTGACACGGTGGAACAGCCACCAGAAAAACAGGCGGCGATTCTTGCGGAGCTTGAACCACTGACTGGCGCTCTTCGGAAAATCGAAATTGGACTCGCCCACTTGCAGAACGCGGTCCAACGAAAATGCTTCATCCTCCCGGCTTGCGGCGGGCGCGGCCTCCCGCACCGACTCCACCCGCGCGGCTTGCTTCGTATCTCCTTCACTCGCGGCGCGTTTGTAAAAAACGATCAGCGGATATTGTCCATTCTCGCCGAAGAAGCGCGGGAAGCGATCCTCCAACCAGAACACAAATCGCAGAAATGCCTTGCCTCCCAACTGCGGACGAACAAACCAGCGCAGGAAGCGCGTGCTCAAACTGCGCCACGGATAAATCTCAAATTCAAGCGTGCCGCCCAGTTCCTGCTTCAACCATTCCGGCGTCATCTTCGAGACAAAGGTGCCAGTCGGGTCGTCCACGTCGGCCCAGGCTTTTTTGTGCTTGCGGCCGCGCCCCGCCAGCAGACGCGCGAAGCGGATCAGCGGCTCAGTCATGGTCATCAAGCGCGGGCTATGCCAGCCGTTGACGATGGCGGCGGTGCGTCCCGGCTTGAGCACGCGGATCAAGTCCACATAGGCGCGCTTGTGTTCGCTCATCGGCAGGTGATGGATGGTGTGTAGTGACACCACCGCGTCGAACGCGTCAGATTTAAACGGCATGTTGGCCACATCTATCACCACGTACAAGCCGTGCTCGCCCAGCCGGTTACGCGCCTCTTTCAGCGCGGTGATCGAGATGTCGGCGCAGACGCGATATTTGTAATTCTCGGAATAGGCCACATATTCGGGATATTGCACCGGTCCCGACCCCGCGTCGAGCAACAGGTCACCGGAGGGTGCGATGTGATCCTTCACCCGCAGGTGACACTTGTGGATGTACTCGCGCGAAACCGGGCGCAGGTCTTCGTAGCGGGCATTCTGGTACACGCCCTCGCCGACCTGCGACCAGCCAATTTGATCGTAAAAGTCACGGACTTGTTGTTTGGTGTTTTCTGACATGGTCTCTTTTTTGTACGCGGATTTCACGGATTATTATTTGGATTTCTTTTCCGCTAACACTTGCACCTGCACAAGTACAGGTGTCTTCGCCAATCGCCGCGAATAAATTGAGGAAGATTAGTGAAAATTCGCGGGGATTAGCGGATTTTCGGCCTGGGGATTTGCTTTAAAAAAATCCGTGTTCGTCCGTGAAATCAGTGTCA
>JAKANW010000497.1 GCA_021823555.1 Chloroflexota bacterium | reverse complement strand
AAATCGGGATTGCCAAGTTTCTGGCGCACGTGGCCAAGATGTACATCTACTACACGCACCTCGCCAAAATACGTCCCGCCCCACACCTTTTCGAGCAATTGTTCGCGGGTCAGCACCCGCCCTCGCTGTTCGGCTAACGAGCGCAGCAGGTCGAACTCAATGGCGGTCAACTCGACAGGCCGGTCGTCCACAGTGACCCGACGCGCGCCGATATCCAGGCGCAAATGACGAAACGCCAGCACGCCTCCCTCCGAACCCGAACCAGTTCCCGCTTGAATGCGCCTCAACGCCGCCTTGACGCGTGCTGTTAATTCGCGCGGGCTAAAGGGCTTGGTCACGTAATCGTCCGCGCCGACGGTCAGGCCGACGATCTTATCGGTTTCCTCTGTGCGGGCTGTCAGCAGGATCACGTACACATCTGATTCGCGGCGCAGGCGCGAGAGCAATTCGATGCCATCCATGCCGGGCAGCATCACATCCAGAACGATCAAGTCGGGTTTATAGGCGCGGGCAGCTTTAAGCCCCGAGGGGCCGTCGGTTGCGGTGCAGACTTCGTAGCCTTCCGGCTTCAAATACGCACCGACCAGATTCACGATCGAGGGTTCATCATCAATGACAAGAATTTTCGCCATGCGCCTATTCTACTCCCTGCCCAGGATCAGGCATAAACTGCCGGTGAAGGGTGTTTAAAGATTCTGTAAAGAGATTCTTCGCTTCGCTCCAGAATGACACGAAGTCTGGATTCTTCGGATGCAAATTTACAGGTTAATCACGTCCGGTCTCAAGTCCAAGTCATCAATCAAACCGTTCAGTTCATCATCGGATAACCTTCTGCCCTTCCCGGCATAGGCTGTCAGGACGGCTTCCATCATGTTGGTGCCGAACGAACGCCCCTCATAGCGCGGCGTGGTAGTGATGACTGTCTTGATACCGCGCTCCTTGAGCAATTCGATGTTGTCTTCCGTGGTAGTGTTGGTCACGACAGTCTTGCCGGGCAGGTGCAATGGCATGTACTTGCGCATGAAGAGAAAGTCACCTGCGATCAAATCCGACCCTTCGAAATATTTGACGTACTTCGGCTCGTGCTCCGCGCCGCCGCTGCCATAGAAGATCATGCTCATCGGGAAATGGCTGACCAACGGCAGCATGATACGGGCCACGCGCTTATAGGCAGGGATACCTACCAGCGGGATCGGGACTCCCAATCCGACCATCAGGTCGCCAAACACGGTTCTTTCGGATACCTCCGCAGCGGCTTCCGCTAAACCCTGCCGGTCCACAGCGACAGAGACGAAGGCTTGCTTGAAATGCGGCATCCCACCCAGCGCGGCAGCGGCCAGTTGAAACACGCGGCGCTCCAGAGTGTGCTTGAGGCCGCGCCCATCGCAGAGTGGAGTCTTCGTCACACCGGCAACCAGCCTGAGGGCCGCGTGAAGCGGGTATTCGCGATCGTCGAGCCGCAGGTACAAATCCACTCCGCCCACACCGAAGGCATCCACCTTCCCATCCAAATCCAGATACATCTGGCGGGCTTTGGCAATATCCCCATCCAGACCAATACGTTCGACGAGAATCTCTTCATCCTTGAGCTTGATGGTCACACTCTTATCGCGCTTGGAACTCCCCAGGCTGATGCTGACGGCTCGTTTCACGGCAACTCCTTTGTTATCTCGCCCTACAACAACACCACTTCCACCATTTCCCCGGCGCTCAATCCCGTTGCAGCGGGCGGGATGCGCAAGAGACCATCCGCGTTGACCAGATTGAAGATAAGATTGGATTTGCCGAAGATCGGCTCAGCCAGCCATTTTTCCTCACCCTCATCCCCTCTCCCATCGGGGGAGGGGTGCAGGGGTGAGGGGATTAACTTTACCGGCCACCAATCTTCCCGGCCCGCCTGCGAGGGAAGATTTACTGTCAGACGCGCGGTCAACGCGGCCCGCGGTCTGGGCTGCACACCCAATAATTTTTCGATCACCGGCGCGACGAACAGATAGCCATTGATCAGCGCACTGACCGGGTTGCCCGGCAGGCCGATGACCGCTTTGCCATCGCATACCCCTAAAATCGTCGGCTTGCCCGGGTGCGTGTTGACGCCGTGCACCAGCACGCCTGGCTTGCCCAACGAGGAAATCACCTCGGCGGTCATGTCGCGCGTACTGGCCGAGGAACCGGCGGTGATAACCGTCACATCGCACTCAGCCAACGCCTTTGCCGCCGCGTCTTTCAGGACCTCAAACTTGTCCGCAAAAATCCCATAACGCACGGCCTCCCCGCCCGACTTCTCGACCAAGGCAGACAGCGTGTAGGAATTGATATCGCGCACCTGCCCCGGACGCGGCAATTGGGAGGGATCAATCACCTCATCGCCGGTGGAGATCAGGCCAACGTGTACTTTAGTGGCTACGCGCAAGGTTGTGATTCCCAGCGCCATCAGCCCGCCCACTTCGGCGGGACGCATCACGCGGCCCTTTGGGATGACCACCGTTTCGACAGCTACATCCTCGCCGACGCGGATCACGTTCTCCCCCTCCGCCACGGCGCGCTGGATCTCTAACTCAGCGGGTCGCACCGCCTGGGTATATTCCAACATCACGACCGCGTCCGCGCCGGGGGGCAACATACCTCCGGTGTGGATCAAGGCACACTGCGCCGCGCCGATCTCGAAAGCAGGCGCGTCGCCCATCGGCACTTCGCCAATGAGGGTGAGATAGGCGGGCAATGAGTCACTGGCGCCAAAAGTATCGCGGGCGCGGACAGCATAACCGTCCACGGTGGAGCGCGGAAACTCAGGTAACGGATGCGGAGCGCGGACATCTTCCGCCGTGACGCGGCCCAAAGCGGAGGAAACGCCAATCACAACGGAAGCAGATTGAAGTCCCGCGAGACGCGAAAGCAGGAGAACACGCGCTTCGTCTGGCGGGAGGAGAGTCAGGAACTCGGGCATATCAACGCAACCAGAAAGTCAGGGTTATTAAATAAGTGGTGAGTCCGAAAACGGCAGTAGCCGTCGCGACCAGGAAGTTCCAAACCGGACGTCCGCCCTGGGCGATGTTGTGCAGCCAGAGAACTTGCAGGGCGGCAAAAGGCAGGGTGAGAAAGGCTGGCCAAATCACAGCCAGTGAAAAACCGAAGAGCGGCGCGGCAAGCAAAATCAGATAAGCCGCCCCGATAAGGATGTGATGCAGGGGCACGGCGCGTTCCCACCCAACCAGGACCAACAGGGTGCGGCGGTTGTACTTGCGATCCTGCGCAAAGGTGACAAAGTCGAGGATTAGAAAATAAGCGAAGGCCAGGGCGGTGAGTGGAAAAACAACCATGCTCAACAGGCGATGATAGTTACCGGTTTGCAGGAGAAAACTGATCGAGGGAATCACATAGGCAAGGTGGACAGCCAGCGCCAGTTCACCAAAACCCAGGTTGACAAGCCGCACCGGCGGGACAGCATACAACAAAACCAGCAGGATGGAGATGCCCAGAAAAAGCAGGGCATAAGGTGACAAATAGCCGCGGTTGTAAAGCACGAAGGCAATGACCGCCAGGGCGGCCAGGGCGCTGACCGAGAAGTAAAGTATGGCCTCGCGCAGGGATTTACGCTCTGGCACTGTCTCTTCGGGGAGGATGGGATCGGCATTTGGACGGAAAACCTCAGCCAGCAGGGACATGGTCATTTGCGCCAGCAGGACCCCGACCAGCCCCAGCCAAAAAGTGACGGCGCGATAGGGATTGC
>JAKANW010000496.1 GCA_021823555.1 Chloroflexota bacterium | reverse complement strand
AAAAACTGGTTAAACGGGCTTTTTCAAGTGCCAGGAGATTGCTTCGTCGGGAAATGCGCCCTCCTCGCAACGACATACGGGAAGTTATTTATTTATGGACCCTTAGCGTAGGTCGGACACTTGCACCGAACGCAAGCGCGGTGTTGCCGATCCGATCTACCTTGGAAACCTATTGAGGGCACTTTCGCTTTTCGCCGTTCCCATCCACACGGACATCGATCTCTGACCCCTCGCTGATTTGGGCGGTGAGCACTTCCGGGTTGCCTGCGACCTCTGTATCGTAGACGGTGTACGTGCCGGGATCGAGGCGGACATCGTTATCCGGGTAGTAACCGAGACTTGGAAGGGTAATGTCGCCCGGTTGAATTTGCATGTTATGGTAGGTACAGTTCCGCAGGTACGCCGGGACAGGCCATTCATTTGGAAGTTCGTCCGGCAGGGCCATGACATCGCCGCTTATAACGGAAAAAGTGGTTTGGATGGAAACCCAACCGGTTTTGTCGGGCTGGTTGGGGAGCGGAATCTGCACCCATTGCGCCAGCACGTCGCGTGAGATGACCGTGGCCGTTTGACCGTCCATTAATACAGAGATCGGATTGAAGCCCGTGTCCGGGCCGCGCCGGATGAAAAGGTTTCCTTTCACGGCAGTCACAGTAACTACGGGCAACGTTGCGGTTGCGGTCAATGATGCGGTCGAAGTCGCGAGTGGCGTGGCCGTGAAAGGTTCGAGGGTCGGCGAGGGGATTGGCGTGGCGGTTGCAGCCTGGGTAGGACTGGACACCGGCATGGCTGTGCTGGTCGCGGGTTGAGTCGCCGGTCCGCACGCTTGAACCGAAAAGATGAAGATCAAAATCAGCCAAAGGAAAGTTTTGGAAGATTTATTATTCATACCTCAATGCTTCCACCGGTTCCAGGCCGGCGGCCCGGTTGGCCGGATAAATACCGAAGAACAGCCCGACTGCGGCGGAAAAGAGAGTGGCCAGCAAGATCGCGTCCAGGCCAACGATGGGAGTAAAGCTATTGCCGGTGGCGGCAGCAACCTTCCCAACGATGAAGGCGATCAGCCAGCCGAACATGATCCCGACAATGCCGCCGATCAAACTCAGCAGGGATGACTCGGCCAAGAATTGGATCAGGATATCGCGCTTGCGTGCTCCCAGCGCCTTGCGCAGGCCGATCTCACGCGTCCGCTCGGTGACCGAGACCAGCATGATGTTCATGATGCCGATGCCGCCCACCAGCAGGGAGATGGCTGCGATGCCGCCCAGGAAGATGGTCAGGACGCCGGTTACGCTTTGGACGGTGGTCAGGATGCTTTGCTGAGTGAAGACTGTAAAGTCATCCAGGCCGATGGGAGTGCGATGACGGGTGCGCAGGATTTGCGAGATCTCTTCCGAAGCCGCGTTCACGGCCTGAAAGTCGGTGGCTTGCACGTAAATAAGATCCACTGCATCCTGGCCGGAGCGTGACAGTAAGCGCGCCGATGCCGTGTTGAGCGGCACGATCACTTCGTTGTCTTCCGAGCCGAACGCGCTGCCACCCTGGGGCGTCAACACGCCGACGATGCGGAAGGGTTGTCCGTCAACACGTATGGTTTCCCCAACCAACCCGTCGCGGTGACCGAATAGCTTATCGGCTATGTCCACACCGATCACGGCTACCGAAGCCCGTCCCAAGTTTTGCTCATCGTTGATAAAGCTGCCATCCAGCAGTGTGACATTGCGGACCGACTCGTATGCAGGCGTTGCACCTACAATAGTTGTGGTCTTGGTCTGGCCGCCAAAGTCCACGCTGCCATTGCCCTGTACCACCGGCGCCACAGCCTGGATATCCGGCGCGGCGTATGGATCCAGCAAAGCATTGGCGTCACCTATGGTCAACGGGCGTGGATTATGGACAGCTGTATTGTCGCGCGCGCCCCGGAAGACAAACAGCAGGTTGCTGCCCACTTGGTTGATGGAACCTGTAATGGAGGCCTGCGCGCCGTTGCCCACAGCCAGCATGGCGATCACAGCGGCCACCCCAATTACGATGCCCAGCACGGTCAGCCCGGAACGCAGTTTGTTGGAGCTTAGGCTTTCAAGCGCCTCAATTAATACCTGGGATACGTTCATTTTTTACCTTCTGCGCCGTTCTCGACCAGGCCATCACGGATGTGAATGACCCGCTGGGTCTGCTCGGCAATCGTGGGGTCGTGCGTCACGATGATCAGGGTTGTGCTGCGCTCCTTGTTCAGGTTAAGCAGCAGGGTCATGATCTCCCTGCCGACTTTGGAGTCCAGGTTGCCGGTCGGCTCGTCGGCCATGATGATGGCCGGTTCATTGACAATGGCGCGCGCAATCGCCACGCGCTGTTGTTGTCCGCCTGAAAGTTCGGTGGGCTTGTGATACATTCGGTCCTGCAGGCCGACTGCCTCCAGCGCAGCTTTGGCGCGCTCGCGCCGTCCTTCGAAGATGTTCCCATAACGCAGCGGCAGTTCAACGTTGAAGAGAGCCGTCTGGCGGGACAGCAAGTTGAAGGACTGGAAGACAAAGCCCACTTTATGGTTGCGGATCATTGCCAGTTGGTCGTCGTTGAGTGTGGCGACCGATTTACCATCCAGGATGTACTCGCCCGAGGTGGGCCGGTCGAGGCAGCCCAGGATGTTCATTATCGTGGACTTGCCCGAACCGGAGGGACCCATGATGGAAACTACCTCGCCGCGCCCGATGGTGAGCGAAGCCCCGCGCAAAGCCTGAACCTCAACTTCGCCCATTTTATAGACTTTGGTCAGGTCTTTGGCTTCTACTACCCAATCCATGCCTAGCCTCCTCCCCGTATGACTGGGCCAGCGCCGCCGCCCGGACCGAACTGCGTGGGCGGGTTCAGGATGATCAGGTCGCTTTCCTTCAGGTCGCCGCCCGTCACCACGCTGGTCGTATCGGATGAAGCGCCGAGCGTTACCTGAACCTGCTTCGGCTGGCCGTTTACCAGGATGTACACCACCCGGTTCCCATCCACCAAACGCACTGCCCGGTTCGGGACCAATAGTTGACCCTTGACCTGGTTAACGATAATGTTGACCGCGGCGGTCATGCCCGGCTTGACCTGCTGGTCAGCATCCGTCAGTTGCACCGTCACGGTAAAGTTGATGGCGCCCGATACCAAATCACCGGCTTGCGAAACTTCCAATACCTTGCCGTGATAGGTCTTGCCTGAGATGGCATCGAAAGTGACGGTGACGGGCTGGCCGACTGCCACGCTGTTAATATCTATTTCCGAGACCTGGACATCCACCAACAGGCTGGAAAGATCATCGATGCGGAAGGCGAAGGTACCTGCGGTGACCTGGTCCCCGGGCATTGGATCCGCCTGGGTGATCGTCCCATTGAAGGGTGCGGAAATGTGGGCGGCGTTGAGAGTGGCCTGGGCCGCATCCACGCGTGCTTGTGCAGCAGACAGATCGGCTGAGTTTGGTCCATCCTTCAAACGGTCATACGCCCGCTGGGCGTCATCCAATTGAGCTTTTTTCAAGGCCAGGTCATTATCCGCCTTGGCAATCGTCTCGGCGTCTGCATAGCCCTTGTAGTAAATGATCTTCGGGATCGTATGACCGCCAACGTAGGTGAAAACGACTCTCTCAAGGTCTATCTTCCCGTTCAAAGACTCGCGGTATGTCTTGGCTTTGTCATAGGCGTCCTGCGCATTGACCAGGGCAATGGCGGCCTGCGACCTGGCTGTATCTGAATTTACCAGGTCG
>JAKANW010000495.1 GCA_021823555.1 Chloroflexota bacterium | reverse complement strand
AACATTACCAGCATACCCAGAAAGATTGGATTGCGCGAAACACTGAACAAGCCGTGCTGAACCAGGGTGGATTTGCTTTCTTCATCAATGCCGATCCGCCACGAGTCGCCCATTTGAATTTGGGCAACCAACACCCAGGTTAAAGCCAGAACGAGCAACGCGATCCCGAGGATCATCAGCGCGGAGGAATTCATCCATGCAATGGGAGAAAGCCATTCATAATTCTGATCTATAAAGGAAAACACGAACACGATCAGGGCAGTGGCGATCAGCGTCAGACGAAACAGTTTGCCCACAAAGTCGTGAACGGTATCGCCGTTTCCCAGTTTATAAGGGTTGATGCCTGTTCGTTTCCAGGCGATATACGAACGCCAGAACATGGCGAGTCCGAAGAACAGCAGGAAGTAAATGGGGAGGAAGATTTTCAAGAGGGTCATCATTGATCTCGAATAGTTGAATAGTTGCTCAACTATTTCAGTAGTGTATTCCCATTTGACAGACTCGTCAAGGTGGAACTGCCTACAATTCATACGTCATTGTTGATTCAATACGTACTATGACATTTATGATCAAAAGTATAGAAGCGACAAGTCCAATCCAAATAAAAAGCCCAACGATTTCTCGTTGAGCCGATGACCAGCGGTAACTTTACCTGACGTTTATTACTCCGCGCAACAAGACAACTTGGCAGGGTCTTTGAAATACGAAATCGCCGCGATCTTCAATGCTTCTGCCATTGTAGGGTAGACATGAATCATGTCAATAAAGTCATCCAGTTTGGCGTGGAAGCGCATTGCCATTGCCGCTTCGTGAATCACTTCGCCCGCATTGGGCATTACCAGCGAAACGCCTTTCACTTCCTGCGTGTCGCGGTCAATCACTATTTTGGCAATGCCATCCGCTTGATGAGTCGCGCCCGCGCGCGGGACATATTCCAGCGGGATTGTGCCGCACCAGCAACGCACACCTGAACCGACAACTTCTTCATCGGTCATGCCAACCACCGCCACCTGCGGGTCAGTGAAAATGACGCGCGGAATGACGCGGTGATCAACTTTCTGGTGTGTTCCAGAAAGCGCGTTCTTGGCAACAATCACTCCATCATGCGCGCCAACGGGCGTGGCGGGTTGGCTGTCGGTTTGATTCCCAATCACATCGCCCGCCGCCCAAATGTTAGGAACGCTGGTCTGCAATTTATCGTTTACCTTCACATAGCCGCGCTCGTCTATTTGCACGCCGACTTTCTCCAAGCCAACGCCGTCGGTGTTTGGCTGCCTGCCCGTTGCAATTAAAAGTTTCTGCGCCATGAAAGTTTGTTCCTTTCCACTGACGCTTGCCATCACTTCAATTTTGCCGTTTGATTTTTGTGTGGCCCGCAGGGCTTGCGCGTCGGTGACGATGTTCACGCCTTCCTTGCGAAGGATAAAGGTGAGCGAGTCGGATACTTCGGGTTCGTAACTTGGCAAAATGACCTGACTGCGTTCCAGAATCGTAACACGCGTCCCGAAGCGGTGGAACATCTGTCCCAGTTCGAGCGCGATGTATCCCGCGCCAACAATAATCAGCGACTCGGGCAGTTCAGTCAACTCCTGCGCTTCGTTTGTAGTCAGCAGGTCGGAGGTCAGGTACGGGACGCGGTCAAGCCCTTCGATGGGAGGCAGGACAGGGCGTGTCCCTGTCGCGACGAGAATCTGGTCGCCGTTTAAGGTGGCTTCGCCCACGCGGACGGTGTGCGCGTCCATCAGCTCCGCCCTGCCATCAAAGACCTTGATTTTGTTTTCATCGGAGAGAATGGATTGATATTTCTTGCCGCGATACACTTCGACCACTTCCTGCTTTTGGGCGATGAGTTCGGCAAAGTTGAAATTCATCTTCGCTGGGGTCAATCCCTTGTACCGCGGATGAGACGCCTCCCATACCAGGCGAGCGGCTTCGATGAGATTCTTGCTCGGCAGACAGCCGCGATTGACGCACGTGCCGCCCAACATCCGCATTTCGGCCATGGCGGCGGTCTTGCCAAGTTCAGCCGCGCGAATTGCCGCGGCAAAGGCGGTGGAGCCTGAGCCGAGAATGACAAGATTGAAATTATTTTCCATTTGTGATGTTTCCTTTCGTTTGACGATAATACCCATAGACAGTCAATCCCAAAAAGATGAATAGCGCTGGGAACAACACGTAATCAAGATAGCCCGTCAGCCAGCCAAGCCCCAGCGCACCGAACAGAATGACAAGAATGGGCGTGAAACAACATAAAGCGGTGACCAACGAACCAATGATTCCCGTTTTGAGCGGGTTGAATTGTTTGGAAAAGTTCGACATACATTGCTCCTATTCTTTGGTGTGTTCGCTCACAAGGTGGCAGACACAATGCTTGCCTTCCACGTCGTCGGTGGGAAAGGTCAAGCCCATTTCATGCAATGCTCGCAACTCGCGTTCCATTTGCTGTAACTCACGAATGCGCCTTGCGATTTCATCTGCTTTGTTTTCAAGCCGTTCCAGCAACACGCGGCAGGGCGCTTCGCGACGGTCACGCAGGGCAAGGATTTCGCGGATTTCTTCCAGCGATAAATCCAACCGCCTTGCGCCAGCAACCAGCCGCAGGCGTTCCACATCGCGCTCGTCATACTGGCGATAGTTGTTGTCGTCACGCGCGGGGTTGGGTAACAAACCGATTTCTTCATAATAACGAATCGTCTTTGTCGATACGCCTGTCTTTTGCGCTACATCCTGAATTTTCATAGCGCGCCTCCTTGTGAAGTAGATGAAGTTTACACCTTCCAGTAACTGGAATGTCAAGGGTGTTGTGGAAAAGTAAAAAAGTGATTGGAAATTGTTCGCCAATGGTATTTTCCCCGAATCCATGAAAAGAGATCGTTGTAATTTTCAGGAACTTTTAACCCCACATCCTACACTTCTGGACTTTGGCCATTTTAGATAAGAAACAGTCCAGTTCCAGTAGAGAGGACAAGGCAACCGTAGGAATTAGGTGCATGTTGTGGTTTTAGGACGACATTACCTATTTCCGAGCCATTGTCTTGTACAAGAGTAGCCAACTGCTCGCCTAAGCCAATTAATGGCCAAAGTCCAGCCTCCTATTCATGGAACGGAATCAGGAATTGGTGGGCGTGTTTGCGGCAGCAGATACCTTGCGCTCAGAAGTGCCAGATGCATTGGCTGAGGTCCGTGCTCTCGGAATTCGACAGATTGAACTGCTCACAGGCGACAATGAAAGAACGGCTTCCGCGCTGGCAAAAAAACTGGGCGTCTCCTACCGTGCAAATCTCCTGCCAGAACACAAGATCGATGTGGTCAAGGAATATCAGGCAAAGGGACATGTCGTTGTCATGATCGGCGACGGCGTGAACGACGCACCCGCGCTTGCCCAGGCGAATGTCGGCATCGCGATGGGCGCGGCAGGCACGGATGTCGCCATCGAAGCGGCGCATATCGCCCTCATGCGTGAAGATTGGAATTTGGTTCCCGATGTATTGAAGATCGCCAAACGCACCATGAAGATCGTCAAGATGAACCTGGCATTCACCACAGTGTATAACCTTGTAGGATTATCCCTTGCAGCTATTGGCATACTCCCTCCCGTCCTTGCCGCCGCGGCGCAATCCCTGCCCGATATCGGCATCATGGGAAATTCAGCGAGATTATTGAAACAAAAATAAATCAAATGCCTTCGGCAGTTTTTCCGAAGGCATTTGATTTATTTCGCCGTCACGCGCGCCGTTTTTTT
>JAKANW010000494.1 GCA_021823555.1 Chloroflexota bacterium | reverse complement strand
TGGCACGTTTTGTGATGACCTTCGCCGGCGGCATCGCTATTCAGGCCGCCGGCGGCACGCCGCGGGCCGCGCTGCAGAAAGCCGCCGACGTCGCGCTGCGCGCATGGCGAGTGGTGCCCGAGATCGCCTGACGAGATCGCCGAAACTTGACCCGCCGCGCCGACGGGCTATTATCCTACCGATCGGTATAATTTCTTCGGCTTCTAGGAAGGCGCGATCAGATGGACGCACGCGTTGAGCGCGACCGAGATGCCGCCCACGGCGGTTGCATCGCTCAAGGGCGAGGCGAACGTCAAGGTAGTGACCGGTGCGCCGTTCGCCCCGGACGTTTCAGATATCATCTTCAACCAGGTTTCGCCCGAGAACTGTCCAAAGGACGCGGGCGGTCTGTGCACGGGACATCCGGCGTTGCGTGATCGCAACGTCCGCTTGGCGCTGGCCCATGCCACCGACAAGAAAAAATTGATCGATGTGGTGCTTTTGGGATACGGCACGCCCGGTCTGACGCTCATCCCCGATGGATTGGGCATGTGGTACAACAGTTCGCTCACAGATTACGCCTACGATGTGGCACAGGCCAACAAGATTCTGGATGACGCGGGTTACAAGGATGTGAACGGCGACGGCGTGCGTGAGATGCCCGACGGTTCACAGTCGCTCAACTTCCGCATGAATTGGCCGAGTGACAGCATCGATGCGCCGCGCCTGGCGGAACTGCTTTCTGAGATGTGGAAACAGGTTGGCGTGAAGACCGAATTGCAGGCCGTTGATCCCGACGCGCTGACGGCCCAATGTTGTCCCGCTTTCGACTTCGACATCATCCTGTGGGGCTGGGGTTCCGATCCGGACCCGAACCTGTTGCTGGGTGTGATGACCACCGACCAGATTCCCACTGGTTCGAGCGAGAGCGGATATTCAAATCCCGCCTACGATGATCTATTCAAACAGCAGGCCACGCAACTGGATCAAAAGAAGCGTATCGAAGAGGTGTGGCAGATGCAGAAGATCGTCTTCGACGATGTGGTTTACATCATCCCGTACTATGCACAAGCCATTCAAGCCTATCGTACTGACCGCTTCACCGGTTGGTTGACCGGTTATCCGAAGCTGGAACTTTCCGATGTCAGTTCGCTGGTGATGATCGAACCAGTGAAGAAATAGGCCCACCCTCACCCCGGCCCCTCTCCCAATTTTGGGAGAGGGGCGCAGGAATAGGAATTTTCTTGAAGCGTTGGCGTTATCTTCTCGGCAAAATTGGATGGTCGGTTTTTACCATCCTGTTTGTGTTCGTATTGAACTTTTTTCTCTTCCGCGTCCTGCCTGGCGATCCGGCGCGGGCGGGGGTGCGTGACCCGCGTTTGAAAAAGGAAGCAATTGATGCGATCCGCACCCGCTTTGGGTTGGACAAGCCGGTTATCAATTGTTTCGAGACATTGAACCCGATCCGACTGGGAAGCTGCGAAGTCAACCCATTCGACACCCAATTCTTCATTTATGTCAACAACCTGCTGCACGGTGAGATGGGCATCAGCTACCACACCAACCGTCCTGTGGCGGATATGTTGGGGGAACGGTTGTGGAACACGGTGCTGTTGATCGGCGCGGGGCAGATCTTGGCGATTCTGGTCGGCGTGATCTTCGGCGTGTTCGCGGCTTGGAAGGCGCACACCTCCATTGACTATGGCGCGTTAATAATCAGCTTGGTGGCGTGGAGCCTGCCCACCTTTTGGCTGGGAATCATCCTGCTGTTCTGGGGCAGCAATCACAACCTGCCCATCGGCGGAATGCAAACGCCCGGCATGAGTTCCGCTCCGCTGCCAGCCCGCATCGGTGACATTGCCTGGCACATGTTCCTGCCTACGCTGACGTACACCATCGTCTACATGGGCGAGTACATGCTCATCATGCGCTCCAGCCTGCTGGATGTGTTGGCCGAGGATTACATCCTGACCGCCAAGGCCAAGGGCTTGAGCACCTTCCAAATCCTGAAAGACCACGCGCTCAAAAATGCCATGCTCCCGCTGGTGACTGTTATCGCCATTAACTTGGGATTCACAGTGGCGGGCGCGGTGCAGATCGAGTCGGTCTTTTCGTGGCCTGGACTGGGCGGCGCGATCTATGAAGCGGTCAGCCGCCGCGACTTCCCCGTGCTGCAAGGCGCGTTCCTGCTCATTGCCGTGGCGGTCATCCTTGCCAACCTGATCGCCGACTTGACGTACTCCTACCTCGACCCGCGCGTGCAAACGGATTGATAAGGTTGATGAAAACACCTCCATCCTTTTTAACGCGAATTGCGCGAATAAGTGAATTCTGCGAATGTTTTTTTAATTCATTTGCGTTATTTGCTCATTTGCAACATTCGCGTTGAGAACCATTCATGCCTGATCCTGCTTCTCCCTCCTCTTCATTGACCTCGCGCTTCCTGGATTTTTGGCGCGTCTTCCGTCGCAACCGCATGGGACTGGTGGGCCTGGTCATGTTGGCGGTAATCATTTTTGTGGCGGTCTTTGCTCACGTCATTGCGCCATACGATACCACCACCTCTGTCAACATTACCACCGGCGATATTTATAAACCGCCCAGCGCACAGCACTGGCTCGGCACCGACGATGCCGGGAAGGACGTATTCTCGAATTTCATCTTTGGGGCGCGCGTCTCGCTCGTTGTGGGTTTCTTCGCGGCGTTCATCTCCATCTTCATCGGCGGCGTGCTTGGTATCGTGGCGGGATTTTTCGGCGGCCGCGTTGAAAACACTATCATGCGCTTCACCGACGTTATGCTGGTCATCCCCGACCTGCCGTTGATGGTCGTCATCGTGGCGCTGACCAAGCCCTCGTTGCTCAACATCATCTTTGTCATCGGCCTGCTCGGCTGGACGACCACCGCGCGCATTGTCCGCTCGCAAACGCTGGCGGTCAAGTCACGCAAGTTCGTACTGCGCGCACGCGCCATCGGCGCGGGGAACGGGCACATCATCCGACGCCACGTTCTGCCGCTGGTCATGCCGATCATCGTAGTCAACGCGGTGCTGGTGGTTTCGCTCGCCATCCTTAACGAAAGTGTGCTCTCGTTCCTCGGCCTCGGCGATCCGACCACGCTCTCGTGGGGACAGATGCTCAACTACGCCTTCGGACGCGGCGCCATGTCCACCGGCGCATGGTGGGCGTTGGTCGCTCCGGGGCTTGGGATCGTTTGGGTGGTGCTCGGTCTCGACCTGCTCAGCCACGGGCTGGAGCAAGTGCTGAATCCCCGGCTGGAGACTCACCACTTAATGCGACCCCGGCCCATCGTCCGGCAGGAAGCGAAAGACGAACCGCTTCGCCGCGTCGACCATGAGCGGGCCGCGGCTGACAAGCCAATCCTCCTGCGGGTGGAGGATTTCTCCATCTCGTACATCAACAACGGCAAACCGCCCGCGCGTGCCGTAGAGAACATCTCGTTCCAATTGCGTGAGGGCGAACTGCTCGGCTTGGTGGGCGAATCGGGCTGCGGCAAAACCACGCTCATGCTTGGACTATTGAGGCTGCTGCCCGCGGCCGGACAGATCGTCAACGGGCGGGCCTGGTTCCGCGACAAGGAACTGACCGCGCTAACCGAAGAGCAAATGGAAGACGTGCGCTGGAAGGGCATCTCGATCATCTTCCAGGGCGCGATGAACGCGCTCAACCCGGTGCGGACTGTGGGCGACCAGATCGCAGAAGCTATCGTCAAGCACGATCCGCTGATGAGGGGCGAGATGCTCA
>JAKANW010000493.1 GCA_021823555.1 Chloroflexota bacterium | reverse complement strand
GAGAGCATCGCATCTTCATCGAGGGCGCGCGCCGCCAAGTCCAGCAGCCATGAACGGACGACGCTTCCGTATTGCCAGATGTGCGAGATTTGCGCCAGGTCGAGACCAAATTCCTCCTTGGCTTTCAGGATTCCAAATCCCTCAGCGAAGGCCTGCATCATGCCGTATTCGATTCCATTGTGGACCATTTTGACGTAGTGCCCTGCGCCGTGCGGGCCAACGCGTCCCCAGCCCTTGTCTTTGCCTGGGGCGAGTGTCTCGAAAATGGGACGCAGTCTTTCTGTGACCTCGGGCTTGCCGCCGATCATCAGGCTGTAGCCCTCGGTGATGCCCCAGATGCCGCCGCTTGTGCCGCTATCCACGAAGTCAATGCCTTTGGCTTCCAACATCTCGGCATGACGCAGCGTGTCTTTGTAATTGGAGTTGCCGCCGTCCACGATGATGTCGCCTTTGCTTAACATGGTTGCGACCCTGGAAATTGTGTCGGTGGTGGTCGCACCTGAAGGTACCATGACCCATACCACGCGCGGACTCTGCTTGAGCTTGCCGACCGCTTCTTCGAGCGAGTGTGCACCTTCGATGCCGAAGGTCTCGGCTTCTGCCACCGTCGCGGCAGTGCGCGCAAATCCAATTACACGATGACCGCCGCGCACGAGGCGCGTAGCCATATTCATGCCCATTTTGCCGAGACCAATCATTGCGAGTTCCATAATATGCTCCTTTGTTGTGTAGAGCTTAAAAGTCTACCGACTTTCAAGTTTCCAAAGTCAGAGACTTTGGAGTCCGTTTCTTTTTTTTAATTGAGCGCCGAGGCCGCTGTTTCATCCACCATCCAGGTGACGTTGCCTTCCTGCGGCTGGATGCGCTGGGCCGGAAATTGCTCCGGTAAAAACGCGCCGTTCAAAACCTTTGCTAATGTGTCTGCTTTGCCGGCGCCGGTCACCAAGAATACCACGTTCCGGGCGCTGTTAAAAACGGACGGCGTCAATGTCACGCGGTTGGCGGGACGATCCTGGTAGTGTGCGGTCACGGGGATGACGGCGCCGGGTGCCTCCACAGGCGAGCCGGGGAAGAGCGAGGCGGTGTGACCGTCATCGCCCATGCCGAGCAAGGTGAGGTCGAAGCGCGGCCAGTTGAGCGGTGGGGATGCGAAGCGCTTCAAGGTGAGGGCATAGTCCGTGGCGGCCTCCGCCGGCTTGAGGTCCGAGTTGACGCGGTGCACGTTGTCCAAGGGAATTGGAACGCGGTCGAGCAGGATCGTCTTTGCCATGCCGTAACTGCTCTCCGGGTCATCTGGCGGGACACAGCGTTCATCGCCCCAAAAAACGTGCGTCCCGTTCCAGTCTATTTTTTCGCGGAAGTCGCTTGCCAGCAATTGGAAAAGTCGCCGGGGGGTGCCGCCGCCGTTGAGCGCAATGAGAAAGCGGCCGCGTTCGGCAATGGCTTGTGCGGCCAGCGCTGCGACGGTTTCGGCCGCGGCGCGGCTCAATGTTTCCAAGTCTTTGAAGATGTGAATGTGTGGTTTCATACTTGCCATTACATGTGTTGTTTGAGTACGCGCTGCGCCGCGCCATGGACTTGTTAGAGCACGTGCGCGTGCGCACCCGAGATGACCTCGCCAAACGTGACGCGCGGCGTGAGCCCGAATATTTCTTTGCCGCTCAAAATTTGACGGGCAATCTGCGTCAGGAAGGCGATGCGCTGGCGGTCGGGGCGTTCCTTTCGCAGATGCGTGAGCGGGCTGTTCATCGAAGAGCGGGCGATGACGCCGCTGACGATGGTGACCAGCACGCGCGTTTCGGGAACATGCTTGAGAAAAATTTCCAGGCTGTTCGACCAATGTTCGAATTCGGCCTCCGGATGCGGCATGAATTCGGGATCGGCTTCGATATGTCCGCGTGCGAAGATGAGCAGTGCGCCGCCTGCCTCGAGATGCCGCAGCGCCTGGCGCACGGCGCGCATCCGCCCCGACGCGTCGCTCTCTTCCGGCGCAAAGATGGCATGTTCGTGAATGTGCGGCAGGCGCTCAAAAAATGGAATGTCGCCGATGATGACTTTGTAATCGGGGCGCGTCACGTGTGCGCTGATGACCACCGAGTCCACGCCTGCTGGGTGGTTGGAGGCGATCACCAGCGGACCCTCAGGCGGGATGATTTCCTCGCCGTGGGCGCGCGTCCCTTTGACAAAATGCGGCAGCAGCCAGCGCGCACCGGCAGTCAGGCCGCCTTCGGCCACCACTTGGTCGAGACCGATGCCCAGTTCCGCCACGCGGCGCGCCGCCTTGCCAAACAATCCCTGCATGATCTGTTTGGCAGTGCGGGTTGGCGGCAGTGCGAAGGCCTTGGTCAATTCACAAATGAGCAAGTCGTAGAGCGTTTGGATGGTTGGCTCCGGCGTGGGCATATTTTTTCCTCTTGGTAAAAAGTGTAGCACAAATTACGCGAACCCAGAACCTGTTTTCTCCAGGAAGTCGCGTTTCTGGTATTATCTCGATATGCCCACCCTCGATTTAAAACGACTCCAATCGCTTCGCAGGCGGACCTTCAACCTGCCTCCGTCCAAGCCGCTTTCGACTCCTGCCCAGGCACTGCGCTTCGTGGAGGCGCGCGGTTTCATTTACTTCTGGCCGATCTCCGGCATTGACCTGCCCTCGCTGTGGACCGCCGTCGCCGGTGACCGTCCCGTGGCCGACGCGCACGACGATCCCGGTCACGTCACTTGGGGTTGGAAGGACGGCGCGCTGGGAAAGAAGATTTGGTATTACGGCAAAATTCTGCGTCGCAAAGCGACCATCATTTCGCTGGAGGCCGCGCCGTATTTTTACGCGCTCTCTGAAAATTACGGTTCTCCTGAGGAAGATTATCTGATCGCCTATCAAGAGGGCCGCTTGACGCAAGCATCCAAACAAATCTACGAGACCCTGCTCGACAATGGTGCGCTCAATACGCTCGAACTGCGCCGCCAGGCCAAACTTGCCAATGCCAAAGAATCGGAATTCAACAAGGCGCTGGAACAGCTTCAAGCCGATTTCAAAATTTTACCGGTGGGTGTGGCGGAAGCGGGCGCGTGGCGGTATTCCTTTATTTATGAGATTGCCACGCGGCACTTCCCCGACCTGCCCGAGCAGGCGCGGCCCATCTCCGAATCCCAGGCGCGGACGAAACTGCTCGAACTTTTCTTCGCCTCCGTCGGCGCGGCGCAGCTGCGCGACGTGACCAAGCTCTTTGGCTGGTCGAAAGACCTTGCCGAGCGGACGGTCAAGAAGTTGGCAGAGCAGGAAATGATTACCAAGGTGAGTCATCCCAAACACGAGGGGGAGTGGCTGGCAGTGAAGGGATTGGCGGAATAAGTTTTCGGCAGCGCGGAAAACGGCGGAGATTGGAAATCCCCGCTTCTTTTATTGCAACCTCTCATCCTTTCCTTCGTATATCTTTCCGGTTGAAATCGATTCGTAAAAAACTTTCTCAATAGGAGAATGCCATGACACGACAAAGTCGTTCTCAATTGGTGCTGGGTCTCATTTTGATCCTGCTGGGGGTATGGTTCGTGGCCCAAAAAACCGTTCCTTCGCTGGCGCAATTTGCCAATCAATATTTCCAAGGCCCGTTCATTTTGATGTGGGTCGGCGCGTTGATCCTCGTCCTCGGTATTTTGACCGGCAATCCCGGCTTGGCGGTTCCGGCGGCGATCGTGGCCGGTATCGGCGGCATCATCTGGTATAACGACACCTATGCCACGCAAGCCGCCTG
>JAKANW010000492.1 GCA_021823555.1 Chloroflexota bacterium | reverse complement strand
CATAGATTCCAAGTTTTACTGACATGTATTACCTTCCTTTTCATGCTGCCCAACGAATTAAGGATTGATGCGGCGGGAGGTGGCGAAGCGAAGGAAAGGGGACATTGCGCCGCCGCATCTGTCCGAGTTGAACTAAGCCGTATTTGGAAAAAGAAGCCCGGTGTATCGGGCAAAACCGCCATAAGAACGCAACGCCCACCAATAAGGGATGAAACTTGAGGGTATTTTACATGAAAATCAGAGCCTTGTACAAGCAATCTGGAAAAGCAGATTGGGCAAAAAGCCGGGAACGGTTTTCCCGTTAAAAACGGTAGAACCCAAGTTCCTTAATGTCATGGCGTCGGTGTTGCGACGGGCGTCGGCGCGACGAAGAGCGCGGCCGCCTCCTCTGCCGTGCGCGGCATGCCGTTCATGATCCAGCGGATGAATACATCAATGATGTTGGGCTTCAACGAACGGTTCGGCGGCATGGTGTTGATCAGAGTTTCGTTCGGGTCTTTCGGATCCGGGATGGCGTGATCCTGGATGACCTGCAACAGGTAGGAGGTCTCGTCGCCTGCGACTATATCCCTGTCCTTGTTGTCGCCGGTCGTCAGAATCTCTTCATAGCTGGTCATCAGGAAGTTGTTGTTCTCTTTACCAGCACGGTGGCAGGAGATGCAGTAGCGCTTGACGATAGGCGCGATATGCACGTCATACGAGGGCACTTCGCCGTCGGCCAGCGCTGGGAACAGCGGCTTGATGGGGGGCATCTCGAAGCGGCTGTCCCATGAGTAGCGCATGAACGTGACGATATAGTCAATCTCGCTCTTGGACAATTCTCCGCCGTAGGCTTTCCCGAAGGGCGTCATGCCGGCATTCGGGCGGCCATAGGCAATGACATCGGCCAGCGCAGCGTCGTTGAGCGTGTAGAGAACGTCGGTGCCGTTGATCGGGCTGATTTCCTTGCCTTCCAGCCCCTTGACCCCGGTGATCTTGGAGACCGAGCCGTCATCCCCATGACATTCCACGCAGTTGACCGAATACAGGTCCTGCCCGGCCATGATCTGGTCTACCAGCGTGGTGGGGATTTCGCTCTGCGCCACCGCCTGGATGGGGTTCGTCGCCAGGATCACGAATGCGATCACGAGCATCAGGACGCCTGCAATGCCTGCTGTCCAACCCATGATGCGGGCGAGATCATGTTTGAGCATATAGGCCATGACGATCAACGCGATGATGGTTAGGCCAGGGATCAGCAAGCCCACAATGGCCTGCAGGATGCCGATCGTCTCCGAGCCGTTTGGAGACACGGTGGGAATATCTGCCATCAGGGTCAACAGGACGATGTCGAGAACGATGATCCCCATGACGGTTAGCGGGAGCATTCGGCGGGTGTAATAACGGAACGGGCTTCTGTCAATGAATGGCAACAAGGTCAGGAGGCCGATGCCAAGCCCGGGGACGAGAACGGTGGCAATCCACTCGATCTTGCCCAACACGGGG
Organism: Chloroflexota bacterium; assembly: GCA_021823555.1. Next base: position 2,266 of record JAKANW010000492.1, on the reverse strand, counting down.
ATTTGTCCGTAGAGCGCCAGGAACTTGAACAGGAACAGGAAATACCATTCCGGGCGCGGGATAAAGGTTGTGTCGCTGGGATCAGCTTTGGGAGAGCCTTCCACCCCGGCAAAAGTGGCCAGCAAAACCAGCAAGACAAAGATACCCAACGATATAATGACATCTTTGTAGATGCTATCAGGCCAGAAACGTTCGCCTCGCTGTACTTCGCGTTCGTAGCGCTTGTTGATTTGTTTCTTGGTTTCTTCGTTCATGGCGCGCTCCTACTCGTCCTTGCCCGGATAATGTGACTCGCCGTGCTTGATGATAAGGTACAAGTGCGCCCCGATCAACCCGGCCAGCACGGCAGGCAGCATCCAGATGTGGGCGGCGAAGAAACGTTGGAGCGTAAGAGCGCTCAAGTCTGGGCCGCCGCGCAGGGCTTTGAGAATGAAGTCACCGATAAAGGGCACGCTTCCCGCGATCTGCGTGCCGACGGTCGTGGCCCAGTAAGCTGTCTGGTTCCAGGGTAGGAGATAGCCAGTAAAGCCCATTCCCAGCGTGGTCAACAGCAGGCCGATCCCGATCAGCCAGGTCAATTCACGCGGATACTTGAATGAAGCGGTCACGAAAACGCGCAGCATGTGGATGAAGACCACAATGATCATCACCGATGCGCCCCAGTGATGAATGCCGCGGATCAACCAGCCAAAGGCGACGCCTTGCATGATGTATTGCACAGAGTCATAGGCGTGGTCGGGAGAGGGCGTGTAATATACGGTTAAAAAGATGCCTGTAACACCCTGCAGGATGAACAGGAATAGGCTGGCCGAACCCAATGTATTCCACCAGGCGCCCTTTGGCTCGGGACGGTCAAGTATATTCTTGTAAAGATCGTTAAGGCTAAGGCGTTCGTCCAGCCAATCGAAGACTTTTTTCCACATGGTTAACCTTCCTTATAGAAGATCTCGAGAATGCCGTCTTCATTGACACGGAATTCGTTATAACGATCCAATGGGCGTGGCGGCGGGCCGTCCAGCACCTGGCCCTCCTTGCTAAACTTGGCATCGTGGCACGGGCAAATGAACGCACCAGCTTCCTGTTTCCAGTTGATGGTGCAGCCCAGGTGCGTGCAGCGGCTGTTCAGGATGATGATATCCTTGGGGTCTTCGGACTTGCGCAACACAAATCCACCGTGGCTGGTTGAGGTCCGCTCCCAGCCGTTGACCTGTACGCGTGTGAAGGAGAACTGGGTCGGGACTCCGACCGGGATTTTAGCCAGTTCACCCACCGGAACCCAGCCTTCTTTTCCCGCGGGACGAAGGGCCGGGGCGATCAAATAGTCAATAGCCGGGACACCAACCGCAACACCGATCACTCCGCCAACGATGGCTGTGGTCGCTTTGATGAAGTCTCTTCGGCTGACAGAATCAGACATGACACCTCCATATCACCTGTCATTGTAACGAGATATTGTTTTTTCTCGCAATGAGGGGTTAATTCGGTTAGAATTGGGACGTTTTCCAATTTTACATCTGGATTATACGGGTCAACCCCCTCTTTATTAGAGGAAGTGTGGAACGAATAATCCATGAGTATTGTCACTTTTATTGAAGGTGACGTAAATGTGATAATGTGCTATCTTTCCAAAAAACACTGTCTCAAGGAGGCATAGATGGGCTTGCAAAGGAATGTCGGCCTGCTCAGGGCGTTGCGGTATAAAGGACAGGGGCCAATGCTGACTTTTGTCCTGCACCGCATCGGTGGGCTGGGCATGGCAATTTTTATCACGGTACACATTCTGGCATCCTTCCTGGGCGGGAAGGGCGGGGTTTGGGTAAACTCCATATACGAAAACTGGATTTTCCAAATCTTTATATTTTTCTTTGTGCTGTTCCACGCCATTAACGGGCTGCGGATCACCATCCTCGACCTGTGGCCGAAATTGATCGAGTACCAGCGCGAGGCCATTTGGCTGGAATGGGCGGTCTTCCTGCCCGTCTATGGCTTTGCCGCCTTTGTCATTCTCCGCACCGGTTTGGGAGGTTAACATGTCTGCAAAACCAAGAAGCCTGCCCCTTACCAAACGCGGTCTCAATTTTGAGATGCTTATGTGGACCTTCACGCGTCTCTCGGCGCTGGCGATGTACGCGTTGATCCTCTTCGCGATCATCGGCGCGTTCGTGATGGGCGCTCGCAACAACATGAACGTTGCGGACGTAATGCGCTGGGGGTTCATGCCCGACGTCACCCACGTGAAGAACACGAATTTACAGGATACCGCGGC